>NZ_JAPWCC010000002.1:0-133181 GCF_041433735.1 Gemella sp. 20925_1_85
GGAATTTTTCCATGCCCCGGATTTAGTATACAACCATAAATTTGAGGTGAAGAATAATGAAAGAAATTATAAAGAAAATAAATAACTTTAGAGATGATAGAAATTGGAGACAATTTCATAATGAGAAAGATTTAGCGATATCTATTTCTTTAGAATCTAGTGAATTATTAGAATTATTTCAATGGAAATCATCTGAGGAAACTGTATCAGAAAAATTACCACAAATTAAAGAGGAATTGGCAGATGTTTTTATTTATGCTTTTATGCTCGCAGATAATTTAAATCTTGATGTAGAAAAGATTATAGCTGATAAGATAGTTGTTAATTCTAAAAAATATCCAATTAAAGAAAGTTTTGGAACGAATAAAAAGTATACGGAATTAAAAGGGGAATAACTATAAAATTTTGTTCTATACAAAGCTTTAATTCTTAATAAATTCAAAATATGATAGGTAAGTAGTTTTATAAATATAATTAATTATGCTAAAAAGAAGAGGTTTGATATACATTATATTTTTTTGTATACCAAACCTCTTTGTTTTATTGTATTATTTAGTTACAGGAACTTCAAAAGTAGCTTTTTGCATTTTTTTAGTATTATGATCGAATTGCTCGAAATAAACTTTAATTTTATCACTTTCCATACTTAAACCGTAGCCCACGGTAGATTCTGAAATTGCACCAACTGGAGTAGGTTCTGGATATTTTGAAGATCTAACTGGATAAATTTCAGAAACTTTTTTTGCACTATCAACAACTGTTCTAGGTATTAAAAATAGGTCTTGGTATTCATCTTTATATCCTAAATTTTCATAAGTATATTTTATGATAACTACTTGTGCTACTTGTGCTTTGCTATATTTATTTCTGTCTGGAGTAGTTTTAACCTCAGTTATTTTCAGTTTCCATTGACCATCTACAATCCATTCTTCATTAAGTCCGTATACTTTATCTGTAGAGTTTTGATTTTTTGTAGTTGTAGTATTATTTTCTGTTGTAGTTTTATCTGCTGTTTTAGCTTTATCTTCTGTTTTAGCTTTATTTTCCGCTGCAGATCTACTTTGTCTAACTAGCTCACCTTTTATTAAAGAGCAGCCACTTAGAACTACTGAAGCGGATAGTAGACTTGTAAATAGTAATTTAGTTTTCATATTTTTCTTCTCCTAATCTATAAATGAGTAATTTTAACCAAATAAATTACATCTATACAAAAATTATATATTATAAGATATTGCTAGTCAATATATAGTGATTACGTTTTCTCTTAATTTATAAAATTAGAATAAATTTTAGAGATTTTTGAAAAATACCTTTACAAATTAAAGAAAAACTATTATACTATATATTATCCAATGAAAATAATGTTATTTTTTCTACAGATATTTCTTGATTTTCAAAAGAATTCTTTAGTAAAGCTAACAAAATTATAAATTTCAAAAAAAATAAAAAAAAATTAAAAAAGTTGTTGACAAACAATAATATCTATTATATAATTAATACATAAGTTAATAACAAATATTTATGCGGGTGTAGTTTAGTGGTAAAACCTCAGTCTTCCAAACTGATGTTGTGAGTTCGATTCTCATCACCCGCTCCATTTTTTTATTTAGAGATTTTTCCACAGTAGCTCAGTTGGTAGTAGCATCTGACTGTTAATCAGAGGGTCGCAGGTTCGAGTCCTGCCTGTGGAGTAAAGTACGGCTGTGTATGCAGCCGTATATTTTTTTGTTTGAAATCTCGCTAAATATTATTATCATAGGAAAAATTATGTTATAATAGTTCATGGTATATGAACTTTTATCGAGTTGAATTTTATATAGTTTAAAAGTTGAAGTTTAAGAAAAATAAAGAGAATTTTATAGGAGATTTTTATGTTTTTAGATGAGGTAAAAATATTCGTCCGATCAGGTGATGGTGGGAATGGATTAGTAGCATTTAGAAGAGAGAAATATGTTCCAAAAGGTGGACCAGCTGGAGGAGACGGTGGACGTGGAGCCAATGTCGTATTTATAGTTGATGAAGGGCTAAGAACTTTCATGGATTACCGTTATCAGAAGAAATTCGTAGCACCTAATGGTGAAAACGGGATGAGTAAAGGTATGCACGGTAGAAAATCTAAAGATTTATACTTAAAAGTACCACCAGGAACAGTAATTCGTGATACTGATACTGGAGAAGTATTAGCAGACTTAGTAGAACATGAGCAAGAAGTAGTAGTAGCTCGTGGAGGACGTGGCGGACGTGGAAACTGTCGTTTCGCAACACCTTCAAACCCAGCGCCAGAAATCGCTGAAAATGGTGAACCAGGAGAAGAAAGAAATCTTACATTAGAATTAAAACTTATGGCTGATGTAGGTCTTGTTGGATTCCCATCTGTTGGTAAATCAACATTATTATCAATAACATCAAAAGCAAAACCAAAAATTGCTGATTATCACTTTACAACATTAGCGCCAAATCTTGGAGTAGTAGAAACAAAAGACCACAGAAGTTTTGTTATGGCTGACCTTCCAGGATTAATCGAGGGAGCTAGCCAAGGTGTAGGTCTTGGACATCAGTTCTTACGTCACATTGAAAGAACAAAAGTTATTGTACACGTGGTAGATATGTCAGCAACAGACGGTCGTGATCCATATGAAGATTATAAAATTATAAATCAAGAGTTAGCAGAATACAACATGAGACTTTTAGAAAGACCTCAAGTAGTAGTAGCTAATAAGATGGATATTCCAGTAGCTAGTGACAATCTTAAAGAGTTTAAAAAACACTTAGAAAACGATGGTGAAGAAGTAGATATCGTTGAAATTTCTGCATTCACACGTAGTAATATCGATAACTTACTTTATAAAATAAGTGACATACTAGATAACACAGATCCAAATATGTTATATGAACTTGATACTGAAGAAGAAAGTATGGAAAACAGAGTTCTTTATAAACATAAACCTAAGGATGAAACATTCAAGATTACTCGTGATGATACAGGAGCTTATGTAGTAAGTGGACCTGGTATCGAACGTGCATTCTTAATGACTGATTTCAACCGTGATGCTTCTGTTAGACGTTTTGCTCAGCAAATGCGTTCTATGGGTGTAGATGATGCTTTACGTGAAAGAGGATGTAAAAATGGTGATACTGTTAAGATCCTTAAAGGTGAGTTTGAATTCGTAGAGTAGGAGATAGCCACTGTGGATAAAGAAAAAGTTTATTATATAATTAGAGAAGATGTATTGCCAGAAGCTGTAAAGAAGACATTAGCGATGAAAAAAGCTTTAGAGGAAGACTCTAAATTATCAATTTTAGAAGCTTCTAAAAGGTTTGATTTAAGTAGAAGTGCATTTTATAAATATAAGGATACAATTTTTCCGATTCAAGATGTGAAAAGACAATCAATTCTATCATTGTCTATCGATGTTGATGATATTCCTGGAATATTAGGTAAAATTTTATCGGTTGTTAATGAAGCTAAGTGCAGTGTACTTACTATCCACCAAACGGTGCCGATTAATGCAAAAGCTACGATAATTATTTCTTTAGAGCTAAGTTCGGGTGATATAAATATTGAAAAATTAAATAAACGAATTAAAGATCTTGAGTTTGTTAATTCAATTAAAGTAATTGGTTTAAGCATGTAAAGATAGTTTAATAAATATTAAATGTAGGAGAACAGAGTAGGGAAGTCAGTTTCCTATATCTGTTCTTCTTTTTATTTTAGAAAGGTGAATTATGCAGAAAAATGATATATTCGAAGGAAAGGTTATAGATTACACTCACGATGGACTTGGTGTAGTTAAAATTGATAATTTTCCGATTTTTATTGAAGATGTTATAGAAGGTGAAGTAATCGAATTTAAGATAATTAAATTAAAGAAAAATCTTGGTTACGGAAAAGTTCTTAATATTATTGAAAGTTCAAAAAATAGAGTTGACGGTATTCCAAAAACTTCAGGAGCAAATTTAGTTCATATGAACTATGAAGAGCAATTGAAGTTTAAGAAGAAAAAAGTACAAAACGTTATGGATAAAGCTCTTGGAAAAGATGCTATTGAAGTATTAGATACACTAGGTATGGAAGACGGATATCATTATCGTAACAAATCTGTGATTCCAGTGCAAAAAGTTAATGGCGAAGTTAAGATGGGGTACTATAAACCACGAAGCCATGATGTTGTTAATATAGAGAAATGTTTTATTCAATATGATGAACACAATGTATTAATGAACAAGTTACGTAGTCTAATTTCAGAACTTAACTTATCTGTTTATGATGAAAATAACCACTCAGGTGCAATTAGACATATTATGTTCAGAACAAATACCCTAAAAAGTGAAATCATGGTTGGTATTGTCGCGAAAGAGAAGTTTAATAAATTAGATAAATTCGTTGAGAAAATATCTAAATTAGATGATAGAATCGTTAGTATTATGTTAAATATTAACGATAAGAAGACAAATGTAATCTTTGGAGACAAAACTGAAAAATTATTCGGACAAGATTATATAACTGACACTCTAGATGGAATAGAGTTCAAGATTTCACTTCGTTCATTTTATCAAGTAAATCCAGTTCAAACAGAAGTATTATACAGTAAAGCGTTAGAACTTGCTGAATTAAAAGAAACTGATACGATAATCGATGCTTACTGTGGTATTGGAACAATAAGTCTATTCGCAGCGAAGAAAGTTAAGAAAGTATACGGTATTGAAATAGTAGAAGCGGCTGTTTTAGATGCTCGCGAAAATGCTAAAAATAATAATATAACTAATGCAGAGTTTTTACTAGGTAAAAGTGAAGATGTAATTAAAAAATTAATCTCACAAGATGTGAAATTAGATGCAGTTATCGTTGATCCACCACGTAAAGGGTGTGAAGAAAGCTTCTTAAGAGATTTAGCTTCAATGGGAATAGAAAAGATAGTATATGTTAGTTGTAATCCAGCAACATTAGCTAGAGATATGGAAATTATGAGAGGTCTAGGTTATAAACTAGGTGCAGTGCAACCTGTAGATATGTTCCCAGGGACATATCATGTTGAATGTGTAAGTTTGTTAGTGAAATGTGGATAATCGTTCAAAAATCAGAAGGATTAGAGATGTATATGTTGGAATTATATAAAAATCCTTCTTATAAAGATCTAGTCGCATTTGGTTCCTTAAAAGAAGGAAAAGAATTTGCATCCAAAATAACTGGATATACTCTAGAAAATGAAGATGATTTTGTTTAAGGTAATAAAGTAGAGATAACGAAAATTTATATGAAAGGTTTAGAGTAAACATGAGTCTATTATTTGAAGAATTTAAAACCATTTGTTTCCATTTAAATCGAGTTGGAATTACACCGACATTGATGGGATCTTTGGGATTGGAGTTTAGAACGAAAGAAAATTGGGGGCCGTCTGACATTGACATTCATGTGCCTGGTGACCCTAGAGGTTGGGAAGTACCTGATCATCTTAGAATTTATGACTGGGACAAGATAATGAAAGTGATGAAAGACTTAGGCTACGTCTTAATAGATATTCATGAGCATGAATTCAAAAAGGATCGAGTGAGTGTTGAATATGGAAGTATCGATTCCTTACCTGATTTTGCAGGAGTTTCGGAATCGGATATAGAGCTTATTCACATTGAAGGCATCACTTTTCGTCTTCCAAGTCTAGAGCAGTATCTAAGTATTTACAAAGCTTCTTCTCAAGACTCCTATCGAAATGATCACAATAACAATAAGGATTTTAAAAAGATCGAGTGGCTGGAAAGACATTTGTAAATTATCATATGAAGAGTAGTAAGTTGAAAGACTGGCTGCTATGTTATTTTTATTATCATTTTTATTGGTTATTTAATTTATACTATATTGGCTAGTAATAGAATTAGTAAAGAAAAAGATTTTAAATTTTAGATAAGCTTATCCATGATTGAAAGTAACGATTTGTTAATTAGATGATTAATGTTAGAGAATTTTTAATTGTAATTTTAATTGGAGTTATGGATGTCGTTTCTTTTGGAAGTGCTGATAATCTTTCCGTTCCACAGTATCATTTTACAATGATTTTTATTGCCTTTTGTTTATTAGTATAAAAGTAGAATATTACAACATGTTGAAGTGGCAACACTGCTTGTACGAGCTTAGACATTAACAAAGTAGAAGTGAATGCTCCGTTCATGTGATAGTATTCGTAGAATGAGGAGAGAAAGCTTTGATATGAAAAGAAAGTTTGAACCTCTGAGCGTGTTATATTGATATCAAGGATTAGGAACTAATAGCTGTTTAAACCAAGCAATATCGAAATTTCTGGACAATTGAACTAATTTGTT
The DNA here is from genome assembly GCF_041433735.1 of Gemella sp. 20925_1_85. NCBI lineage: Bacteria > Bacillati > Bacillota > Bacilli > Caryophanales > Gemellaceae > Gemella > Gemella sp. 20925_1_85. The sequence continues at coordinate 6,316 of NZ_JAPWCC010000002.1, forward strand.
AAAGGGGAGGATAAACGCTATTCGATAACTTATTCAAAGGAAAAAAGGCTAAAAAGTGTGAGAGTTGAGTTGTTGAATTAGATATTGTTGTTATTCCGAGATGGAGAATTAGAGGATATAACCGTGTGTATGATAAGTTTTGTATCATAGATATAGACTATATAATGAACGTATCATATAATTGGACATCAACAGCTAATGACAGTGAGGAGATTTTAGCTACTGCACTTAATCATGAACTTGTAGCAAAGTTTGCAAAGAGTTTATGAAATTATATAATGGGATTTATTTTAAACAATGACAAATTAGTGTTGTGGGGGGACAATAATGCTGGAAAAAACACTAGAAACTTCATCAGGAGTGATTCATTATTGGATAAATGAAATTAATAAACAATCAAGAATCGCTCTTATATTTTTGCCAGGACTTACTGCTGATCATAGATTGTTTGACAAACAGATAGAATATTTTAAGGAAAAGTTCAGAGTATTGGTTTGGGATGCACCTGGACATGCTTCATCATATCCTTTTGACCTTGATTTTGATTTGTTTGATGAAGCAAAATGGTTGTATGAAATATTAATAAAAGAAGGAATTGATCAACCAATCTTAATTGGACAATCAATGGGAGGTTATCTAGGCCAGATTTATGCAGAACTATTTTCTGAAAAACTAAATGGTATTGTTACTATTGATTCAGCTCCTCTTCAAAGGCAGTATTATACCGTAATAGAATTATGGTTATTAAAAAAAGTAGAAGTAATATATAGAATTTATCCATGGGAAACACTTTTGAGACTGGGACCGAAAGGCGTATCAACAACTGAATACGGAAGAAAATTAATGTTGGATATGATGATGGTTTATGATGGGAACAAAAAAAGATATTCTCATCTAGTAGGGCATGGATATAAAATCTTGGCAAAAGCAGTAGAAAAAAATCTGACTTATGAAATAAAATGTCCACATATGGTGATATGCGGTAAAGAAGATCGAGCAGGTTCCTGTATCCGATATTTGAAATTATATGAGAAAAAATCTGGAAAGCCTGTTGAGTGGATTGATAATGCTGGTCATAATTCGAACACTGATAGACCACATGTTGTAAATAAATTGATTCATGAATTTGTGAAAAAGTGCGACATATAAATACTAGGTTGTCGAGGTAATACCGTTTAACGATAACCTTATTCTATCGTTAAACGGTTTATAGACATGTTTCCATCTATCAAGTAAATCCAGTTAAAACAGAAGTATTATATAGTAAAGCGTTGGAACTTGCAGAATTAAAAGAAACTGATACGATAATCGATGCTTACTGTGGTATTGGAACAATAAGTCTATTCGCAGCGAAGAAAGTTAAGAAAGTATACAGTATTGAAATAGTAGAAGCGGCTGTTTTAGATGCTTGCGAAAATGCTAAAAATAATAATATAACTAATGCAGAGTTTTTACTAGGTAAGAGTGAGGATGTAATTAAAAAATTAATCTCACAAGATGTGAAATTAGATGCAATTATTGTGGATCCACCACATAAAGGATGTGAGGAAAGTTTCCTATGTGATCTTGCAGCTATGAATATAGAAATAATAGTCTATGTTAGTTGTAATCCAGCAACATTAGCTAGAGATATGGAAATTATGAGCGGTCTAGGTTATAAACTAGGTTCAGTGCAACCTGTAGATATGTTCCCAGGGACGTACCATGTTGAGTGTGTAGTATTGATGTCAAGAGTTGCACCCGCTAAGTAAATAAAATATAGAAAATAAAGGCTTATTCTAGGCTATCGTTAAAAGGTATCGATAGCTTAGAGTAAGCCTTATTATTTGAGAGAAAATAAGGTTGAGCGGGAACATATCCATAGCCTAGAGTTGACACTAGAGAATGGATAATAAGAAAAAATGCACCCACTGGCACCCAGCTATAAATTTGACAATTGTAAAATAGCCTAATTAACATTATAATATAACTAAGAAACAAGTATACTAATCCTCTGCATATAGGGACGTGTACCTGGTGCCATAAAGATTGGATTATATTGGGATATTCCTGCAGACGCTGAAAAACCAAACGATAAAAGAACTAAGAGTGGTAAATATATAAAGAGAGGTGATATTAATGGATAGAAGTGCTTTCATTAAGACTCTGATAGAAGTATTGAAATATGATAGAAAATACAGAACAATTGAATCAAGAGACCAACTGTTGAGGTTAATAGGCAGAGCAAGAGTAAATTTTGTTCCACAATATGAATTTGCAAATCATGGGCGTTCCTATCAACATTGGGAGATTGTGGAATTACGAGTTCCGGTTCCTTTGTTAGAAATCGCAGAAGAAAATGAGAAGATTCTAGAAGAGTTAGTAGAGTATGTATATGAGGAATCTGATGATTATGCTTTATATCACGTTGAAATACGTCCACAGGTAATTGATACACCAGACGAAGTAACAGAGCATAATGTAGTTTTTGATGCAATTCAAGATGAAGTGATTCAGGGAATTAGAGATGCTAAATTTATAATTTGGGCAGCTGTTGCATGGTTTTCTAATGAAGCTATTTATCAAGAGTTATTAGCGAAAAAGAAGCAAGGATTAAATGTAAGAATAATAGTTTCGCAGGAAGACTCGAATAAAAATATGATTTCAAAATTGAAAGAAAATAAGTTCGATGTTGTGGTCATTCCGAGATGGGGAAATAGAGGGTATAACCGTATGCATGATAAATTTTGTATCATAGATATGGACTATGTAATGCACGGATCATATAATTGGACACCAACTGCTAATAAAAATGTAGAAACCTTAGCAACTGCACTTGATCATGAACTTGTAGCAAAGTTTGCTAAAGAGTTTATGGAATTATATAATGGAATTTATTTTTAAACAAAGACAAATTTGAATTTAAGGAGGACAAAATGATTTTAGAAACGGAAAGATTGATTCTTCGTCCATGGGAAGAAAGTGATGCAAATGATTTATTTCAGTATGCCAGTAATCCAGAGGTTGGTCCGATTGCAGGTTGGCCTGTACATACCAGTGTTGAAAATAGCAAGGAGATTATAAAAAGTGTTTTTTCAGCACCTGAGACATACGCCATAGTTTTAAAAGAAACGATGCAGCCAGTGGGTAGCATAGGATTGATGATCGGCTCTGTAAGTGGTAAAGGTATTCCTGATACTGAGGCGGAGATTGGTTACTGGATAGGAGTTCCGTATTGGGGTCAGGGTCTGATACCAGAAGCAGTTCGTGAGATTATGAGACATGGATTTGATGACCTGAATCTGGAGAAAATGTGGTGCGGTTATTTTGACGGCAATACAAAGTCAAAGAGAGTTCAGGAAAAATGTGGTTTCCGTTATCATCATACAAAAGAAAACGTTCTATGTGCATTTGAAGGTATTCTTCGCACAGAACACATAACCTGTCTATCAAAGGGAGAGTGGCTGTCGACTAAGTAAATCCCAGTTTGTCTAGGTAATACCTTTTAACGATAACCCTACTTATCGTTAAAAGGTTTATAGATATGTTCCCACATACGAACGCAACTACTTGACATACTTAGTGTTCACTCGTTCCATGTTGAAGCAGTTGTTTTAATGACAAGTGTGTAGACCGAAGCCATTAATTATGAATGCTTTATGAGATAGTTATCGCAGAGCGGTAGTGATGAGGTAATAGTGAACCGCTGAATATGAGACGTTGCTTGTGAAAGGTGATTAATAGAAGAAAATTACAAAAGAAAATAATATAGTATTTTGTAGAAAGGGGATTAATTGTGCCAAGACCAACGACAAAAAATGATTTAATGATAGTTGCTAAGGAAAGTTATGAAAAGTTAAACTTACTTATTTCAAATATGACGAGTGAGGAATTAAATACACCTTTTGATTTTTCAAAAGATAAAAAGAAAAAAGAAGCTCATTGGAGAAGAGATAAAAACTTAAGAGATATCTTAATTCATCTCTATGAATGGCATAAACTTGTTTTGAATTGGGTACATTTCAATCAAAAGGGAGAAGAGAAATCATTTATTCCTGAACCATATAACTGGAGAACTTATGGTGATATGAATGTAGAATTTTGGAAAAAGCATCAGAATACGTCTCTGGAAGATGCGACAAAAGCTTTACAAAAATCTCATAAAGATGTTTTGAAACTAGCCGAAAACTTTACAAATGAAGAATTATTTTCAAAAAAAGTTTATAAATGGGTTGGTGGGAGTACATTGGGATCTTATTTTGTCAGTGCTACTTCTAGTCATTATGATTGGGCTATAAAAAAAATAAAGGCCCATCAAAAAAATTGCAAGTAAGCCATAAATGGAAAAAATACAAGGGAGAAAAGGGAAATTAACGTAAACTTTCTTTTTGATTGCTAATCTAACGGCAAAAAAGTAGATTTTGTTCTCTACTTTGATGAGAATCTTTCTTTTGGATTTGTCGACACGAGCATTATTTCGATAGATTAATAACATAAATATTATACCTATATTGCATTGACTCAAAAAATTAGATAGGAGATATCTAACTTTTTGGGTCATCGTTTTTTAACTTAGCATATTTATAATACCTTACAATATTATATAATTAAATATCATGTGAGATTATATAATCAAATTTAATCTCAAAAAATATAATAATATGAAAATGATAAAATAAGAATATATAGTTTTGACAAAATAGGGGATGTAAGGCAGGAGTCTTGTTCTATATTTTTATGATTTATGAATTCCAAGTAATATAGTATAATAATAGAATAAAGAAAGTTTATTAAAGCTGAAAAGTGATATATACATGAAATTTTGGAGGTGAGTGTGTGGTAGAAAATAGGCCTAGTTTTAAAGATTTAAAATCATTTGAGGAATTTAACAAGTACTATTGGTATCGAGAAGAACTTTCGCAAATATGTAAGTCTCTTGGACTAGAGTATAGATGTACAAAGAAAGAATTAAACTATATTATTGAACAATATTTCAAGGGGAATAGAATAGAAAAATCTACAAGGAAAGTAAATAAAAAACATGCCGAAGTAATATCTTTAAATACGCCATTGCTAGAATGTGGATTTTCCTTTAACCAAAAATTTAGAGATTATTTTTCAGCTGTAACAGGAGTTAGCCCGTTTAAATTTAATGCTGATATGGCAACGGCTTGGAGAAAAGTAAAAAGTGATAACGATAAAGAATTTACAATTCAAGATATGATAAAAATATATTATGGAGAATCAGATTATGCAAAGTATGATAATTCTGCTTGTCAGTGGAATCAATTTCTGAAAGATTTTTGCGCAGATGAAGCTAGCAATAATTATTCCAATAAGTTAAAAGTTGCAGCTATTCTTTGGAAAGAAGTTAGAAATTCAAAGAGTGAAAAAATTTATTCAAAAGAACTTTTGAATGAATATAGATACAAAATAGAGGAGTACCGTAAATAAAAATATATCTGACACTTTTTAACGATAGCTCACATCTAAAAAATTATGAGGGGATTATAAGATGAACGATTATATAAAATTAAATGAAGATAGATGGAATAATGTAAAAAATGCCTATACTGAGCCATTGACACATGAAGAATTAGAAGAAGCTAGAAATAATCCAATTTCTGTTGCATTAACTGTTGGGAAAAAAGTTCCAAAAGAATGGTTTGAAAAAGCAAACGGAAAAAAGATATTAGGTTTAGCTTGTGGTGGTGGTCAGCAAGGCCCAGTTTTTGCTATAAAAGGTTATGATGTAACCATAATGGATTTTTCTAAATCGCAATTGCAAAGAGATGAGATGGTTGCTAAAAGAGAAGACTTAAAAATCAACACAGTTCAAGGTGATATGACAAAACCATTTCCATTTGAAAATGAAACTTTTGATATTGTTTTTAATCCGGTTTCAAATGTATATATCGAAGATTTAGAAAACATGTATAAAGAAGCCTCTCGAGTATTGAAAAAAGGTGGATTGCTAATGGTTGGATTTATGAATCCTTGGATATACATGTACGATGCTGATATTGTATGGGATAAACCTGATGAGGAATTACTTCTAAAGTTTTCAATACCGTTTAATTCAAAAGAACTTGAAAAAGAAGGTAAGATAACTATAAATCCAGAATATGGCTATGAATTTAGTCATACCTTAGAAACGCAGATTAGAGGACAACTAAAAAACGGTCTTGCTATGATAGATTTTTATGAATCGTGTGACAAAAGACATAGATTATCACGTTATGGAAATGATTATATAGCTACACTTTGTATTAAACTGTAAAAAGTTATAGAACGTACTTCAGAAGAATAGTCCGTTTAAATTTAATGCTGATATGACAATGACTTGGAGAAAAGTAAAAATGGATAACGGTAAAGAATTTATGATCTAAGATATGATAAAAATATATTATGGAGAGTCAGATTACACCAAGTATGATAATTTGATTTACCAAGGGAAAATATTAAAAACTAAAGTTAAGTATAATGTAAGATAAAAGATAGGTGATATTAAATGGTTAAGTATAGTGATGAGGATATTAGAAAATTAAATAAGATAACATTAAAAATAGCGGGAGATTATTTGGGAATAAGTTCTCAGGCAGTCGCCTTAGGGTTAAGAAATAATCTTCTTCCTATAGGCTTTGCTATTCATAATGAAGAAAAAGATAGACGTTTTACAGAAAGTTGGTCTTATCATATTATTGCTGAAAGAATGATTTCTTATAACAATGGGAAATTATCTGAAATACGTGTTGAGAATATAGAAAAGAGTTTGGATAAAATTATTGATGAATTCAATAGCTTAAAACAAGAACTACTTTTTATATTAAGCGAAAATACAGAAGTGAAGAATTAGAAGTTTTTGAATATGCATTTTCGCTAGGAAAATATAAAGATAAGGATATAAAGTATAAAGGTAAAGGTAAAGGTGATTTATATGAAGATGATAAAAACATTTTTTAGAGAAGAACTCTACGAAGAAATTTGGGAAATAAGTGCTAAGCAGGTTTCATTAAAATATGATTTAAACTACTCTGATTTACTAAATAAGTGTAGAGAAGCTGATATTCCAATTCCTAAGAGTGGTTATTGGTACAGGAAAAAAACTGGGCAAGATTTAACTGATTTTATAATTCCCCTACCTAAAAATAAAATTAGTGAAGTTCATATTTATAGAAAGAGCTTAAAAAATAGTAAGTTAAAAAATACCTTGAAAAAAGAAGAAACACCTAAAGAAAATTCTATAGATATTTTTACAATAGATGTTGATAGTATTAGAAATTCATTGTCATTTTTAGAAATAACTAAGGTTGATCGTATTATTGAAGTAATTTCAGAGCAAACTCATCATTCAAATAAAAGACTTCATAAAACTGTAGCGAATTTAAGAGATAGTATAGAAGAATGGAATAAAAGAGAAAAGGCAGCAACATATCCGTATTTTGATTCTAGGCATAGGTTTAATAATCTGGAGAAACCAAGGTTTGTAAAAGATATTCCTTTAAGTTCACTTCCTCGCTTATATTGTTTTTTAAATACACTTGTCACTATTATTGAAAAACTTGGAGATAATGTCACAAAAGATTGGGATATTAAAATTAATAAAGATATTGTTAGTTTTGAGATTATAGAATTGACAGATAAAGTAAATCATGAACTAACTAAAGAAGAAGCAAAAAAACTCGCTGAATACAATGATAGTAAGAGATATGACACATATGCCAGTAAACCTAGAATAAGAAAGTATGATTATATTCCTAATGGTAAATTTCGTTTTAAAATAATGAATGGGAAATATATTAAAGATACTCAGCAGTTTACGATTGAGCAATCAATACCAGAAATTATCATTATGATTTACCAGGAATATTATAAAATTAAAAACTTGAGGATTGAACGAGAAGAAGCCGCACGTCGTTATGCAGAAGAGATGGAAATCAAAAGAAAATTACAAGAGAGGATTGATGAAGAGAAAAAACGAACTTTATCTCTGCTTAATATGTTAGATGATTTTCAAAAAGCAAATGATTTGAGGGTAATGGCTAATCGATTAGAAGAGGTTGGTAAACTTAGTGATGATGAAATTAACTGGATTAGAGCTAAAGCCGATTGGATTGATCCTATAGTATCATCAACTGATGAATTACTAGGAGATAGGAATCATCGTGATTCTAAAGAACAAAAAGAGAGATATCTAAGCGAGAAAAAATATTATTGGTAAATTTATTGATTGTGTATTCGAGTGATGAAAAGATAATAAGAAACTTGACATTATTAGTTTAGTGGATTATAATGAGGTTACATACCGTTGGTATGATAGGAAGGAGATATTATGGCAAGGAATAGAAATCCACATGAAACTAGAAAAAAAATACTAGAGGTTTCTAAAGATTTATTTTTAAAAAAGGGATTTGATAATACCTCAATACAAGATATAATAAATGGATTAGGTGGATTGACGAAAGGTGTTATTTATCATCATTTTGAATCGAAACAGGAGATATTACAATCAATTATTAAAGAAAATAATCAAGAAATTCTAAATTATAATTGGAGGGGAGATACTGGGTTAGAAAAAATACAAAATTCTTTGATGGATGCTTTCTCTAATTTTGAACAACAAAGGCTTGTATATTCAGCTTCGATAAAGTTAAGAAGTCCACGTTTGTTAGGAGAACAGTATTTAAGTTTATTTTCTGATTTTTTACCAGAAATTAGAGAAAGAGTTTACGAAGGTGTTAAAGATGAATCAATTAAAACAGAATATCCAGAAGAACTGGCTGATTTGATTGTTTTAACTTTGAATATTTGGATTGGATTCCAAATTTCTGTTTATTCAGTAGAGGAACTGAAGAGAAAAATGAAATTCATTAAACTTTCTTTTGATGGACTAGGAGTGCACTTGATTTCTGATGAAATGATGGAGGTAATTTTCCAATTATTTGACCACTTAAAAGGTGTTAAATAGATAGTCTTATTATATTCTTGTTAGTAATAACTTTTTATCGATTTAATCAGTTATTGTTTTACAAATATATTTTAAGTATTTGATATTTTAAAAATAACATACTCAGGTATGTTATTAAAAACCCCATTTACATACCAGTAGTATGTTTATATTTTTGTTTCTGGCATACCGTAGGTATGTGCAATAGTGTTATTTTATTAAAATGATTATTTTAAATATGTGTTAAGAACAGTTTAAATAATATGAACTATATTTACTTTTAGGAGGAAAAAATCTATGTTGTCGCTTATTAAGATTGAAATCAATAAGATTTCGAAATCTAAATTATTGTTGGCTTGGTTTGTTACTATATTGATAGTATCAGGTGTTACAGGAATTATTATCATGGGGCTGGGTACGGATAATAAATTAGGAGAATTTGTAGGACAGAGTTCTAATAATTTTAGAATTACTGATAAATGGGGAAATTGGGCAATTGCAGCATCGTTGTTTTCATCTTTATTTACAAAAGCAGCATTTTTAATTTTTGAAGCTTATTTATTGTCTATAGTTTTTATTGATGAATTTAAACAAAGAACAATTTTTCAGTTGTTTTCTTACCCTATTTCTAAAATAAAATTACTCTGGGGAAAAATTATATCGGTAATTTTAATATCATTTATTGCTCATTTTACTGCACATTTAGTTATTCAATTGTTAATTAAATTAATCGCGGTTTTAACTGAATCAAATTATATCCCAGTACTTAATCAATTAATTAATTTAGTCGGAACTACGTTTGGGACAGTATTAATCGGGGTATTACCTTTTGTTATAGGTATGATTAAGTATTCAACACCTATAACAATGCTTTCAGGACTTGGCTTAGCAGCATTACTATCTAATGCAACCCCAGGGAGTTTAACTAATAACTTTGTTGACAACCCATTGTTTTTAATCTTTGCTAGTTTCATAAGTATAATTATTGCTTCAGTTTCAATTTATAATATTTCAAGAAAAGATATTAATATCAAGTAGTTATAGATTAATTTAATGGAATGAATTTTTTCAGGAATAAAGTGAAATGGCTAAAATAAGTAATAGTTCTTTGATAATTACTTTACAAGAAGATACTATACAAGTTGATATTTATATTCCTGAAGGAAATGAATTTAGTATTGGAAGTTGGATATAGAAAGAGAGGTATAGAAATGAGAAATGTTGTTGAAATAAAAGAACTTTTTAAAACTATTGATAAGGAGGAAATTTTGAGTGGTATTAACCTTCAAATTGCTGAAGGAGAAATATATGGTTTTTTAGGTCCCAATGGTGCCGGAAAAACAACTTTAATGAAATGTATGTTGACCTTATCAACTATTACATCTGGTAGTATTGAAATTTTCGGGAAAAATTTACAAGAACACAGAGAGGAAATTCTAAGTCAGATTGGTAGTATTATTGAAACACCAATTTTTTATGAAAACTGTACTGCAAAAGAAATCTTGAAAATTCATGCTCAGTATATGGGGGAAAATATTAATGAATCAGACATAATAAGTGTCTTAAGTATGGTAGGATTAAAAAATACTACTAAAAAAGTAAAAGAGTTTTCGTTAGGAATGAGGCAACGACTCGGTTTAGCTAGGGCTTTTTTAACAAAACCTAGATTATTAATCTTAGATGAACCAATCAATGGTTTGGATCCAATAGGAATTCAAGAAATTCGAAATCTTTTGCTGCTCCTTTCTAAGGAGCATGGAATTACAATATTAATCTCAAGTCATATCTTATCCGAAATTTCACAGATAGCAGATAAGATTGGTGTTATAAAAAATGGAGAAATGATTGAACAAATCTCTATGAAGGAAATTATGAGAGAAAATATTGACTTAGAAGAATACTTTATGTCGCATTTTCTAAATAAAATTTAATAATTATGAGGTGGATTAAGAATGAAACAATTGATAAAGGACCATAAAAAGTTTCATTATGCTTTCATGATCTTTAATATGCTAGTCCCTTTAATTAATATTGCTTTTGCTTATTCTATTAAAGGTATTATTGATAGTGGACTGTCCCAAAATAGAAAAGCACTGACTGAAGCTGTATTAGTTGGCGTTGCTGTTATTTTCGCCTATGCTGGTCTTAATTTCATATCTCTTCGATTGAGAAATAAACTTGTTAGAGAAATTATGTCAAGATATAAAAACAAGGTGTTTCAATCAATTTTAGATAAGGATTATAGAAAATTTTCTAAGGATAAATCAGGAAAATATATTTCTATATTGACTGAAAATATGAAGAAAATTGAGCAAGACTATTTGTACCAGTATTTTAATATTTCAAAAAACTTTTCTTTGATGATTTTCTCGCTAATAGCCATGTTTATAGGTAACTGGTTTTTAACTTTATTGGTTATCATTGCCAGCATTATTCCAATGATAATTTCAGGAATTATTGGACAAAAGTTAGCTTCTTTACAAAATAGTGCTATTATTGCTGATCAGAAGTATTTAGCTAAGATTAAAGATATTCTAGCAGGATTTCTGGTTATTAAAAGCTTTAACGTGAAAGAAGCTATCCGTCAGGATTACAATTATGAAAGTGAAAAATTGGATGAAATTTATTATATAAAAGGGAAATTTGATGTTTTGGCTAGTGTAATTTCTCAGCTTTCAGGGATGATTGTTTTTTTGGTAGCTTTTGGTGGAGGAATGTATCTTGTCTTTGATGGTCGTACCACAATTGGGAGTGTAACAGCTATTGTTCAATTAGTAAATTTTGTAGTAATGCCGTTAAATGAAATTGGTATGGGAATAAGTAAACTCCGTGAAGGTCAGGTTACACTGAATTCATTTGAAGTAAAAGATGCAGTTGAACTTCAAACTGGTAAAAGGAAAGAATATTTTGATGATGTAATTTCTTTTTCAAATATAGATTTTTCTTATCCTAATGCTGAAGAAAAGATTTTTAATAATTTATCTTTGGATATTCAAAAGGGAGAAAAAATTGCAATCGTAGGTATGTCAGGGAGTGGGAAATCAACTTTACTCAATCTATTATTGCGTTTTTATGATGTAACAAGTGGGAATATTTCAATTGATAATCAAGATTTGCAAGATATTTCGTCAGAGAGTCTGTATAACTTAATAACTGTAGTTCAACAAGATGTTTATATCTTTGATGATACGTTAAGTGCGAATATTACCCTTAATCAACCTTTCGCAGAAGATGATATAAAACAAGCTGTACGGCAGTCTGGGTTAGAAAATTATCTTTTAGAAAATGAATTGGGTCTACAAACTTTATGTGGTGAAAATGGAGCGAATCTATCCGGTGGAGAAAAACAAAGACTTAGTATTGCACGTGCCTTAATTCGTAAAACACCAATCTTATTACTGGATGAGGCTACCTCATCTTTGGACAATCAAGTTACTACTGAAATTGAAAATTCAATCTTGAAAATCCAAGATTTGACAGCTCTTGTTGTCACACATAAGTTGAATAAAACTATTTTAAAAAAATACGATAGAATTATCTTTATGAAAGAAGGAGTCATTGTTGAAGATGGTTCTTTTGATGACTTGATGTATAGGGAAGGTGAGTTTTATAAGTTATTTGGATTAAGTGTGTAACTTTGATAGAGAAGGCAGATTAGTAGCTGAAGTTAGTGATAGAGTATTATTTATTATAATATTAAAAAGCCTGTTAAATAGAGGTCTAACAGGCTTATTTTTATTTTTGCGTAATATCTGCGCAAAGGTTATTTAATTTTGTTCTGAGATCTAATTTCATATTTTCAGTTACATGAGTGTAAATATTAAGAGTAGTATCAATTTTTGAATGACCTAATCTCTCAGAAATAACTTTAATCGGCACTCCAGCTTCTACTAATAAAGCAACGTGAGTGTGTCTGAACATATGTGTAGATAGTTTTACTTTTTTTAAGTTGTAATTAAGTGTTGAAATATTAGTGTTGAATAAAGTCTCTGAAGCACTGATATATCGCATTAAAATATTTAAGGTTCTATCGTCGATTTCAATTATACGAACACTGGATAAAGTTTTAGGTGATGTGAAGATTCCTGAAGTGTGTTTTGTTTTGTTTACACTAAGCGTCTTATTTTTTATATCAATATCTTTTGGAGTAATTGCCAACAATTCTCCAACACGTAAGCCTGTTAGTAATTGAACTGTTACAAAATCTTTAGTAATAGGGTGGGCGATTGATTCTAACACTTCTGGAATTTTATTAGTCTCTATATATTTAATCTTTTGTTTTTCTTTGAATTTATCTTCTTTAGATAAGGTATATTCTAGATTGATGTCAAATGTTGGAACATAGTAAGATTTAATAAATTTAAAGAAGATGTTAAAGATAGTTTTAATTAATTTAACATGACCAGGAGAATACATTTCTCTATATTCGATTAGTTTTTTCTCATATTTTAATTTTGTGATATCATCGAGATATAAATCATCTTCTAGTAATTTAAGGCAAATCTCATAAGAATTCAGAGTGTTAATACTCACAGCGTTCTTTTTGATCTCTAAAAATTCATTTTTATAATATCCGATAGTTTTTAACTCTATTTTATCTTCTAATTTTTCTTTAATTTTCTCTTGTAATTCCTCGTATGCTTCTTTTTCTGAAGCTCGTGTTTTGTTAGGTTTAATTACTGTGATACGTCGGTATTTTCCATCTTTATCTTTATATCCTTCTGTGAACTGCCATTTTCCATTTGGAAGTTGTCTTTTTTGCATAATAAATACACATCCTTTCTTGTTAAACTTAAGATGTGTATGGTATAATATTAGTTAAATGAGCGAGGTTCGCTCCACATCTTAAATTTTTTTAAGATTGCCAAAAACTCTCTAACTCTTGGCGGGGTGCAGAGAGTTTTTTATTTTGTGTTGCAAATAGCAATACTTTTATTTAGTTAAATCTAATTTAGCTTTTGACTCTATATGATTATATGATTTTTCTTTGTCACTCCAAACAAACATTGTTGCTGATGGATTAGAAACATCAAATTTTGATTTTTGAGACACATTTATTTCAAATGGTCTATAGTTGATTATCTCATCAGTACCTAATGCTATTATAGCTTTTTTAGTCGACTCATTATAAATAATCAATGATTTTTGATGGTAAGCATCTCTTTTTTCTACCCATTGTTTGATAAATGTATTGATTTTTTCTGGAGTTAAGTTATTCCACTCATCTTGAGTTAATTTAACTATTCCATAGCTAACATATTTTATATCTGGATCTTTTCTGTTTTCATATTTAATATTTTCAACTGATAGTTTTTCTTTAGGTTGAGTTTGTTCTGTTTTACTTTCTTCCTTTTTCTCCTCCTTACTACTTGAACATCCGCTAATTAATATAGCTCCTGCGATAAGTGAATTTAATAATATTTTTCTTTTCATTATAATAGCTCCTTTTATATTCTTATTTGTGCTCCATTTCTAAAAGTTGTTACGAAATTAGTAGCATCATATGGTGATATATCTCTATAGATTAGAAAGTTACGAAGTCTGTTGAATAAAGCTGTATTGCTTATTTTTACCTCTTTTTGTATCTCGTCAAAGCTATATCCTTTTGTTATTAGGTCTACTATAGTTTCATCAGGTAAATATAGAATAGAGGCTACTATATTTGCTTCATCTTCGAACGGTTGCATTTCTTTTGGATATTCACCTACTATCATATCGTTATTAAGTGACATGAATGCTCTGTTAATATTCCCTTGTAAATGACAATGAACGTGACTTAATTCATGCAATACAGTGAATATGATTCTTTCTAAATACCCTGAAGATTGATTTATCATTATTACGTATTTGTCTTTTTTGGGGATGATTATACCTGAACACTTTTTAATAAATTCCATATCGACTCCTTGGACTATGTTTGTGTTAAGCAGCCTCCCAAAGTAATCATTTATTTTTGGTTGTATTCCAAATTCTGGATATTCTACGTCAAATAGAATAAATTTTATATTGTACTTCTTTCTAAAGTGATTTATTATGTGTTTGTATGTGATTAGTTTTGGATCAAGTCCTATTTCTCCCAGTATTTCGTATGCTTTTTGTCGATATTGTAAATACCTGTCTTTGCTTACGATGTTGTATTCGTGTTTTTTCATTAATCTCCTTTCCAACTATCTTCGTCACTTAGTAAAGCTTCTGCGACTGAAAATAATTTGTCTAGTGATTTGTTGAACTTTTCTTTTTGTGAATCGTTCATCCCGTCTGTTTGTTTTCTAAACATAGCGACTAGTTGTTGTTCGTATAAATCTTCTTCTGGTTTCTCTCTGCCCAGCAGGTAATCGACTGATACGTTGAAGTAGTCGGCGACTTTTTGAACTTTGTCTATTCCTGGAGTCTGTCTACTCCATTTTCCAATTTGCCCATTAGATAAGTTTATTCTGCGCTCTAATTCTGATATAGTAATACCTTTTTGATTCGCTAATTGTTTTATCTTTAAGAGCATATCCATGGTTTTCACCTCATTTCGAAAGCACAACAAAAATACTTTATCTTTTTGGATAAAAAACTGTTGACAATTATCCAAAAATATAATATACTTTAGTTAAGCTAGTTATTTAGCTAATAAACATTTTAATAAAAAGAACGTCGGCAAACGTTAGTAATACTAAGGATATAGTTTTATTTATTTGTCTATTTAGCTATGCTTAAATTTTAGCATATTGGATAAAAAAAGTCAATATATTATCCAATAATTTTATCAAAAAATCTAAAGGGGGTGAAAGTATGTCAGAGGAGTTTTATAGAGAGGTAAAGTATAAATTAGAACTTAAAAAGAAAACAATAACTTGGCTTTCTAACATGGTTGGTATTTCTGTTCCTTATACAATCGATATTTTAAAAGGAAAGAGAACACCAAAAGAAAGAATTGAAAAAATTGAATACATCTTAAAAGCCGAGGGGATAATTTAGATAGGAGGTGATTAAAATGCAGTTTAACACATCTGAACAAGATGAAGCTTATGAGAAGTTTTTAGCTGAACGAAAGTTTTGGGTTTATGAAAAAGATTTACCAAGCAAGATTAATATTTCTAAATATATGCTAAAGAAAATTGAACCTGAGATTATGAAACTTGAAAATTCTTATGATTTAATTCGTATAGTTAATCAACGTTTAAAAAAATATCATTATGCAAGGGTTGAGATGTTTTTACATCTATATAACGATTCGCAAAAGAAAGGAGCTTAATCTATGGATAAATTAAGGAAAAGAAAATTCAACACTTACTACTGGACTTGTATTGTTGTTGCAATGTGTACACTTGTATTAAGCAATATCGAGTGGCAAACAATATTATCATTTCTACTAGGAGCAACGTTATTACCGTTTTACACACTTGATGAACGTGGTAAGGAGTTGTTTGAAGACTATGAAGAAGAATAATAAAGTTAGTGATTATTTCAGAAAAAAACTGAATGATAGAATTGAAGAATTAAAAATAAAGCCAACCGAACTAAGTTTAATGAGCGGTGTTCCAGCTCCGATAATTTATAGTTTCAGATATAAAATTAATCTATCACTGAAATTTGATTATGTGGTGATGTTAGCAAATGCATTAGATATAGATTTAAACGAAATGAAAGGAGCGTATTAAATGGAAAATTTAAAATTATTTAATGAGTTAGTAAAATTACAAATTATTCAACATGAAGTAGATAAACACATGGAAACATGGCAACGAGAAAAAATAATAACAGCCTTAAGTGAAGAATTCCATGAGTGGTATAACGCTATCGGATTTTTCAAAATTTGGAAAAAGCATAAGACACCAGTTGAGAAACAACTAGATGAACTAGCTGATTGTCTAGCGTTCGCATTATCGTTATTAAATGACGATGAGAAACATTTTGAAATTGATAGATGTGCAACTGTGTTAAATAGAAATAATGATCAACACATTAAATTAATGAGAAATGAGATTGAACATGGTGAGTTATTCTCAAAAAGAGTACACAATACAGTTTACAAGCAGTCAGTAGGATTTTCTATTGAATTAATTTTAAATATCGCAATGATTTATTACAGTTTTGAAGATTTATTTGAAGCTTATAAAAAGAAATCATTAGTGAATATCCAACGACAAAAAGAGGGGTATTAAGATGAAAAGAAACCAGGATGAAAATATCAACAAAAAGCAAGTTGGGCGACGTATTTCAACTATTAGGAAACGTAACTTTTTAACTTTGATTGAATTCGCAGAAAAGGTTAAAGCTAGTAAAAGTAGTGTGTCTGATTGGGAACAAGGTTTTCGACTTCCACCAGAAGCAGCTTTAACTAAAATAGCTATCATGGGAAATACTAGTGTTGATAAGTTACTTTATGGTAATGATATTAATGAAATTGAAGAACTCTATAAAAGTTTAATTAAACTTCCTAAAAAAGAGCTTATTGATTTAATGATAAGAGTGAAGGAAGAAAAGAAGATATAAAAAAATAGCCGTTTAAAACAACGACTATTTACAAAAATATACAACTTAAAAATAACATATTTAGGAGGAAAAATCAAGTGACAAAAGATAATATTAATCCGAACCACTATATAGCTGGTGGAATTGAAACAATAGATTTAATTCAAGATGTAGTGGCAGACTTTGGCAGTGTGTGTCAAGCTAACATCTTGAAATATGGTATAAGAGCAAACAAGAAACATGATGAACCGCAGGACGACATCAAGAAGATAATAAGATACTGTGAATTTTGGTTGAATGATTTAGAAGGACTAAAAGCAAGTGGAAAGCGTTCTGAAGAGATAGCGGTATTTGATAAGTTAAATTCTCTATTAACTCCTCAAGAGAAAGAGTTTTTAAAAAATAGAAATATAAATTGTGTAATGATAGATGGTGGAGAGATATTTAAGTCTGTTATATCTGATTTTATCGATAAATTAGGAGATGAAGAAAATGGAGAATAAAAAATACTCAGATATCATAGCAGATTTACGATTCACAGGAAACAAGCTTGCAGACTGTGTAGATTATGCAAATTTCGAATCATTAGAACGTAGAAAGATAAGAGAAGTTATTGACATTCTAAATAATAAAGTTTATGAAATGGAGGAGTTTAAGAATGAGGAAGAATACTGGAGTTAATTTAACTCAAGCGATTAGAAATTACATATATTCTAATCCTGGATGCAGTAGATATGAACTAATTAATAATTTAGGTTTTCCTTATGACAAAATGAGAATGCCTTTAAACAGATTAAAAAATAATGGTGAAATTATAATCGAAGATGGTAAATATACAGCTTTGGAAAGCATAGCATTTTTGAAAGATTATAACCATTCTTCAGAAGAGTTCTCAAGAAGAGGATATTTGAAGAAATTAGTTGACGTTGTTATAGAAAATATTCAAGAATGTACAGATCACAATATAAAAATTCAGTATATTCAAGAAGGTAGAAGATTATTAAAAGATTTAAAATAGGAGATTAAAAAATGAAATTAATAGTAAATGCAAATGTGTTAATCACAAATAAGGAGGATATCCTTTTATTAGATGAAATTATAGCAAGATATGGAAATGCAGTTGAGAATGTAGCAGTTAATGTGGAGGCTTTTAAAGATTCTCCTGTGCAACAAACTCAATTACCAACACAAACGATTCAGCAAACAGTACAAACTGCACCTGTACAAACAGTACAAACTGGACCAACACAAACTGTTCAGCAAACAGTACCAACTCAACAAACTGTACAAACCGTTGTACCTGTTGCTGAAAAAGCCTATACTTTGGAAGACTTACAACGTGCATCAAGTACTTTAGTTCAAGCGGGTAAAATTCAACTTTTACAAGGCTTATTACAAGAGTTTAACTCACTAGCCCTTACAACATTACCTGTTGAACAATACGGAGCTTTTGCACTGAGATTAAGAGAATTAGGAGCGGCTATCTAATGACTGAGATTAACCATAAAGAAAGGGCTCACGCAAAGCTTAGTGCTAGTGGTGCCAGTAGGTGGGCCACCTGTCCTGGTAGCGTGCAAATGGAGGAAGGTATTCCAGACACTGAGTCTGTTTATGCAAAAGAAGGAACGTTGGCACATGAATTAAGTGAACTAAAACTAAAGCATTATTTAGATTCAAAAGGCTTTGGTAAGAGAAAGCTTAATGCGGCAGTTAAAAAGATAAAAGAAGATGAATTATATCAAGCTGAAATGGATGGGTTCACAGACAATTATGTTGATTTTATAAAAGAAAAAGCTTTAAGCTTTCCATCTAAGCCTTATATTGAGATTGAAAAAAGAGTAGATTTTTCTAGTTGGGTTCCTGGAGGATTTGGGACTTGTGACTGTATTTTAATTCACGGATCTACACTTTCTATAATCGACTTGAAATATGGTAAGGGGGTTCCAGTCTCTGCTGAGAAAAATGAACAATTAATCTTATATGCACTTGGTGCTTACAATTCATTTAGCTTAATTTATGATATCAAAAAAATTGAAATGAACATAGTGCAACCACGATTAAGTAACTATTCAAGTTGGGAAGTTGACCTAACAGAATTGTTATTATGGGGTGATTATTTCAACGTTCAATCAAGTAAGGCTCTAAGTGGAACAGGTGAATTAGTCCCGTCGGCTAAGGCTTGTAAATTCTGTAAGGCCCGTGATATTTGTTCGGCCAGGGCGGAGAATAATTTATCTCTTGAATCAGAAATACACTTAAATCCTAATGAAATTCCTAGAGATAAGCTATTCGAATATATCTCAAGAGGTGAAGACATAGCGAAGTGGGTTAACGATTTAAAAGCTTATGCCTTGAATCTATGCTTAACTGGTGAAGATGTTAAGGGACTAAAAGCAGTAGCTGGTAGAACTTCACGCTCTTGGACTAATCAAGATGAGGCTCTTAAGAAATTAATGGACGGCGGTATTGATGAAGCAATAATCTTTGATAAAGTACCGTTGACTTTGGCCAAACTAGAAAAAGCCCTTGGAAAAGAACAATTTAACAATTTAGTAGGTGATATGGTCGTTACCAGTGAAGGTAAGCCTACTTTAGTGTTTGAAAATGATAAACGACCTTCAATAACAAATACTGTAAATGCGACAAGCATTTTTAAACCATTAAATTAAACAGAAATTAAGGAGATTATAAAATTATGACAAATGAAACAACAGCAGTAGTACAAAACGTGAGATTAAGTTATGTAAACGTATTCAAACCTTTCTCAAACAATTCAGATTTACCACCAAAATATAGCACTACAATCTTATTACCGAAAAGTGATTTAAATAGTAAGCAAAGATTAGATGCAGCAATTCAAGCTGCAGCTCAAAAGGGATTAAATGAGAAATGGAACGGTGTAATGCCTCCTGTAGTTGCTACTCCTATTCATGATGGTGATGGTGTGAAGCAAGATGGAACACCTTTCGGAGATGAATGTAAAGGTTGTTGGGTTTTTACTGCAAGTGCAAATGCAGATAGACAACCTCAAATTGTAGATCAAAATGTCCAACCTATCCTAAATCAATCTGAAATTTATTCTGGAGTGTATGCGAACGTAGCTATTAATGTTTTCCCTTACCTGCATACAGGGAAAAAAGGTGTAGGGTTCGGACTAACTCACATTCAAAAAGTTAGAGATGGTGAAGTCTTAGGTGGTGCTCCAGTATCTGCAGATAAAGTATTTACAGCGTTAGGTGGTACATCAAATCCTAATCCATTCACTAATCCATTCACTAATCCGCAACAATCACAACCTGTACAGCAGTATCAACAAACTACAACTCAATACCAACAACATACTCAACAAGGTTCATTTGGTGTAGATCCGTTAACTGGACTTCCACTTTAATATTAATAAATTACTAAAGGGGGGTTAGTCCCCCCTAAATTTTTAGGAGGACTATATGCAACATTTAAGTATTGATATTGAAACACGAAGTAGTGTGAATATTTCTAAATGCGGGGCTTACAAATATGCTCAATCTGAAGACTTTGAAATTTTGCTATTCTCTTACAAACTTAATGATTCGGAAGTTAAATTGGTAGATTTAAAACAAGGTGAGAAAATTCCTGATGATATCGTTGCTCTATTAAATAATCCAGATTGTATTAAGCACGCATATAATGCTGCTTTTGAGTGGTACTGTTTAAATAGGGCTGGATATGAGACTAATATATCTCAGTGGAGGTGCACAATGATGCACGCTACTTATTTAGGGTTGCCTGCTGGATTAGGAATGACTGGTAAGGCAATAGGTATTGCTGAAGATAAGAAGAAATTGACAACTGGAAGTAGATTAATTCAATATTTCTCAGTTCCGTGTAAACCTACTAAAACTAACGGGGGTAGGACTTGGAATGATCCGCATCACGATTTAGAGAAATGGAAACTATACTGTGAATATAATATGCAGGACGTAGAAGCAGAATATGAAATATTTCAGTATATAAAAGCTTTTGAAGTTCCATCAAAAGAGCAAAAACTTTGGGAAATGGATATTCTAATGAACGCTAACGGAGTAATGGTGGATAGAGCTCTTGTAAATGGTGTGCTTTCTATTGATTCTGAAAGTACTAATAATTTAACAGAGGAAGCTTTTAAAATCACTGAACTTGAAAATCCAAATAGTGTTAGTCAACTTAAAACCTGGGTTGAAAGTCAATTAGGAGAAGAACTTGACGGATTAACAAAAGATGTTATTTCTGATTTGTTATCAAGAGATAATTTACCGTTGAAAGTTAAAAGAGTTTTAGAGATAAGGCAACAACTTGGAAAAACTAGTGTTAGTAAATATGCAGCTATGGAAAATGCGATGTGTAAGGACGATAGAGTTCGAGGGCTGTTACAGTTTTACGGAGCTAACAGGACTGGTCGTTGGGCCGGTAGATTAGTGCAGGTTCAAAACTTACCTAGAAACTACATCGATACGCTAGACACAGCTAGAAATTTTGCAAAAGCTGGTAATTATGAAGCTTTAAAACTTCTATATGGTAATGTGCCTGACACTCTAAGCCAATTAGTAAGAACAGCATTTATTGCTAGTAAGGATAAGTTTATAATAAGTGATTTTAGCGCCATTGAAGCACGTGTAATTGCTTGGTTAGCAGGTGAAGAGTGGGTTAATGAAGTATTTGCAACACATGGTAAAATCTACGAAGCAACAGCAAGTCAGATGTTTAATGTACCGATCGATAAAATCTCAAAAGGTAATCCTGAATATAGCTTAAGGCAACGTGGTAAAGTAGCAACATTAGCATTAGGATATCAAGGCGGTGAATCAGCTTTAATAGCAATGGGAGCTGATAGAATGGGCCTTACAAGTGAAGAACTTACGGATATTAAAGTTCGTTGGAGAGAAGCTAATAAGAACATTGTTCGCTTGTGGTATGCCGTTGGAGATGCTGTAATTCAAGCTATGAATGGCAACGGAACTCAATATGTACGAGGACTTGAGATTCAACGTGAATGGGATATGATGTATGGTCTCGATTTTATATCAATTAAATTACCTAGTGGCCGTTCACTTTATTATCCTAAGCCTTTTCTAAAATTGAATCAATTTGAAAAAGATGCACTTCATTATTATGGAGTTAACCAGACTACTAAAAAATGGGAAGTTAACTCAACTTATGGAGGAAAGCTAGTCGAGAATATTGTACAAGCAATAGCAAGAGATTGCCTAGCGGAAACATTGTTAAGATTGTACGAAAAAAATTATGACGTTGTAATGCATATTCACGATGAAGTGGTGATAGATGCTTACGATGATGAAAAACTAGAAGATGTAAATAATATTTTGGCAGAGCCTATTCCTTGGGCTCCTGGATTAGTGCTAAAAGGTGCTGGATTTGAAACTAAATATTATATGAAAGATTAGAAAGGAGGTTAAAAAGTGCAAGCAAATAGATTATTAGGAATTGCTAAAGCAAATCACAGAAAAGCAACTATTTGGCAAAATACAGATATTAGTTGGCTTGACTTTGTAGAAACTTTAAAATCTCCAGTTAGAACACAAGAGAAATATGATGAATTTCTCAAGATGAAAAAATCGGATCAAGATAATTTAAAAGATGTTGGGGGCTTCACTGGTGCTAAGCTTTTAGATGGCCGAAGAAAAGCAACAAACATAATCAGTCGTGATGTTGTCTGTTTGGATTTAGATAATATTCAACCTAATATGACTGACGATATTTTAAAGAGAGTTGGTTCGCTTGGGTGTACTTCTGTTGTTTATTCTACGAGAAAACACAGCAATTATACACCTAGACTTAGGGTGCTTATTCCTCTTGATGAAAGCTGTACTCCAGATGAGTATGAACCTATTGCTAGAAAATTAGGTAGTTTATTAGGGATTGAAAATTGTGATCCAACTACTTTTGAAGTTAACAGATTTATGTATTATCCATCATGTTCAGTTGATAGTGAGTACATATTCCAGTTTTATCCTGGTCAATTTTGTAGCCGCCTTGGAGTACTTAATATGTATGCTGATTGGACTGACATTTCTACGTGGCCACACGTCCCAGGTCAAGACACTAAACAAAAACAACTTTTGGCCCGACAACAAGATCCATTAACTAAAAATGGATTAGTTGGTTCATTTTGTAAAGTTTATGATATCACAACGGCCATCCAAACTTTTATCCCTGCTTTGTATGAAGCAACGGCCACTCCTGATAGATATACTTTCACAGGTGGTAGTACTTCTGGTGGAGCGGTGCTATATGATAATAAATTCTTATATTCACATCACGCAACTGATCCATGTTGTGGCCAACTTGTTAATGCTTTTGACTTAATAAGAATACACAAATTTAGCAACCTTGATGAGAATGTGAAAGACGGAACACCTGTAAGCAAATATCCATCTTACACAGCCATGAAAAAACTAGCTCTTGAAGATGCTAATGTAGCAGCTTTGATGAATAGTGAAATGGTGGCCAACGCTAAAGATGTTTTTAAAATTGTAAGTAACGATGAAGAAAATACTCAAGCTGAAGATGAATTAAACTGGCTTTCACAACTTGAAAGAAGTGAAGAAGGTAAAATCCAAAAAACTATTAATAATATAGTTTTAATACTGGAGAATGATCCGAACTTAAAAGATAAAATTGCGATTGATATTTTTAGCAATAGAGGATTAGTTTTTGGCCAGCTTCCCTGGGATAAACATTATGACCCAAATAAAGATCATAGAGATTGGTCTGAAGTGGACGATGCTTCCTTTTCTAGGTATCTTGAAACAGTCTATAAAATAACGGGCCAGGATAAGCAAGATAAAGCTTTATTAATAGTGAGTGACGGCAATAGAATAAATTATGTTGAACGTTATCTAACATCATTACAGTGGGACGGAGTACCTCGGATAGATAATCTACTTATTGATTATTTTGGTGCAGCTGATAATGTATTTTCTAGAGAAGCTATTCGAAAAAGTTTAGTAGCTGCGGTGGCCAGGGCCATAATTGGTGGAGTTAAATTTGATGTAATGACAATTTTAGCTGGGCCACAAGGAGTTGGTAAGAGTACTTTCTTTTCAATATTAGGTAAAGAATGGTTTAACGATAGCTTACAAACTTTTGAAGGTAAAGAAGCTTCTGAACTTATCCAGGGAAGCTGGATTGTAGAAGTAGGAGAACTTACTGCTATGAATAGGCATGATACGAATGCAATCAAGCAATTCTTGAGTAAAAGAGAAGATATATACAGGGAAGCTTATGGAAGACGTACAAGCAAATATCCTAGAAGATGTGTTTTCTATGGAACTTCAAATGATGATGAATTTTTAAAAGATCCAACTGGAAATAGACGTTTTTGGCCAATTGATATTTGTATAGGTGAGATTAAAAAAAGCGTTTGGGATGATTTACCAAAAGATGTTGACCAGGTGTGGGCCGAGGCTTACGCATTATTTCTAATGGGTGAAAGCTTGCAACTTAGTAAGGAGGCCGAAGAGTTGGCCAATATTGCACGGGAA
The DNA here is from genome assembly GCF_041433735.1 of Gemella sp. 20925_1_85. Classification (NCBI taxonomy): domain Bacteria; kingdom Bacillati; phylum Bacillota; class Bacilli; order Caryophanales; family Gemellaceae; genus Gemella; species Gemella sp. 20925_1_85. The sequence continues at coordinate 31,225 of NZ_JAPWCC010000002.1, forward strand.
CACCATAAAGAATCTAATGCAAAAGAAGGTTTAATTCGTGATTACCTTGATAAACCTATTACTGAAAACTGGTATTCACTTGATAAAAGTTCAAGATTAAATATTTTATCTGGTGATTTTGATAAAGGAGATCAGATGGTATTTAGGCAAAAAGTGTGTGCTGTTGAAGTATATGAGGAGTGCTTAAAAGGTGATTTACGATTTATGAAGAGAACAGATGCAAAAGAAATAAATCAAATAATTAGTAATATTGTTGGGTGGGTTAAGGATGAAAAAACAACACGTTTTGGAAATTACGGCCCTCAAAAAGGATTTAAAAGATTGTAACTTTGAATGTAACTTTGGGATTAGAAAGTTACAAATCAAAAATCAAAGTGTAACTTTAGGTGTAACTTTGAAAAAAAGTAAAACCTTATTATATCAGGGGTTTAACCAACCTAATGTAACTTTAAAAGTAGAAAGTTACACCTAAAGTTACACCTTATAAACGTCGATATAATAACTATAGTAAGTATTTTATATATTAATTTGTAACTTTAAAACCTATATATATTATAAAAATAAAGGAATTATAGAATATATAGGATTATATAAATCTATAATATCTATAAAATCTATGTTTTATATACTATATAGGAAAAATAAAGTTACAAGTTACAAATTTAAAAATTGAAAATTGAGAGATGATTTTGACAAATGGAAATATCAGAAAAGCAAATTGAAAAATATTTAGTAAAAAAAATTAAAGATGAAAAGGGCCTGTGTTTAAAATTTGAGTCTCCTGGATATTCAGGTGTGCCTGATAGGATTATTATTTTAAAAAATAAACCTGTGGCTTTTGTAGAATTAAAAAGGCCTGTTGGTGGCCGATATTCAGCAAGGCAAAAATTAGTGGGGAGAGATTTTAATAAATTAGGCCAAAAAGTTTACAAGGTGAAAAATAAAGAAGAGGTAGATAAGTTAGTAGAGGAGTTGATTTCGTGAGAGAGTTTATTCCACATAAATATCAATTAACAGCAATTAATCATGTAATCAATGTTCCGAAGTGTGGATTATTTCTTGATATGGGATTAGGTAAGACAGTATCAACATTAACAGCAATTAAGGAATTAAAATACAATAGATTTCAAATTAATAAAGTGTTGATTATTGCACCGAAGAAAGTGGCCGAGGGAACATGGTCGAAGGAAAAAGATAAATGGAATCATACAAAAGATTTTAGAGTAAGTCTAGTATTAGGTAGTCAGCAAAAGAGAATTAAAGCTTTAAGTGTAAATGCAGATTTATATATTATCAATCGAGAAAACATTCCGTGGTTAGTTGATTATCTTAGAAATGATTGGTATTTTGACACGGTTGTAATTGATGAAAGTAGTAGTTTTAAAAATAGTCAAAGTAAGAGATTTAAAGCTTTGAAAATGGTGCTTCCTAAGATTAATAGGTTGATTGAGTTAACAGGAACTCCGAGTCCCAATGGTGTGGAGGACTTGTGGGCCCAAATATATTTACTTGATCAAGGTGAAAGATTAGAGAAATATATCACACATTTTAGAAATAGATATATGGAACCTAATAAGAGAAATAGAAGTCAAATTTTTGATTATAAAGTAAAAGAAGGAGTTTATGATCATATCATAAATAAAATATCAGATATTTGTATAAGCATGAAATCGGAGGATTATTTAGAACTTCCCGATTTATCTTACAATGAAATACCTGTAGTTTTAAATGATAAAGCAAGAAAAGACTATGACAAAATGGAACGTGATTTTGTCCTGGAGCTAGAAGAAGCAGAAGAGGATATAACAGCGGTAAATGCAGCAGCATTATCAAATAAATTATTACAAATAAGTAATGGTGCAGTATATGATAATTCAGGAATTTACACAGAAGTGCATAATGCAAAAATAGATTCATTTCTTGAGTTAGTAGAAAGTTTACAAGGGCGAAGTCTTTTGGTATTTTACAACTTTCAACACGACAAAGAAAGAATTAAGAAAGCTTTAGAAAAAAGTAATTTAGTAGTTAGAGAATTAAAAACTACACAAGATGAAGATGATTGGAACGCAAGAAAAATAGATATTCTATTAACACATCCAGCAAGTGCTGCTTATGGTCTTAATTTGCAAGAAGGTGGAAATCATGTTTGTTGGTTCGGTTTGACATGGAATTTAGAACATTATCAACAGGCCAACAAGCGATTGCACCGACAAGGCCAAAAAGAAAAGGTAATAATTCATCACTTAGTAACGCAAGATACAAGAGATGAAGATGTAATGAGAGCGTTAGATAGTAAAGCGGATGTGCAAGAAGAAATCTTACAAAGCTTAAAAGCTAGAATTAGAAAAGTTAAAGAAGGTAAGTAGAAATGTTAAAAGAACCAGAAAGTATATTATTAATCTTTATAGGAATATTGATAGGTTTGATAATATCAATGATTGTTAATCCAAAGCTTGAAAAAGAAAATAAAGAATTGAAAATGGAAAAAATTAAATTAGAACAAAAATTGTTGAAACTTTATGATGAACAAGCAGAATTAACTAAAAAAGTAGCGGAAATGAACGGAATTGGAGGATAAGAGATGAAAGAGAAATATGAAAGAGAAATATGAAAGATTAAAGCATATAGCAGCAACTTATGGATACGACAAAGTAGAAGAAGAGACTGAGAAAAAATTGATAATAAGTAACGGATATTTTCATGAATTAAGAATACTGTGTGATGATGTTGATCGTAAATTTGGCATGAAAATAGTGAATAAAGTTTATGGTTTAACAATTTTTACAGCTGTAACTTTTCACTATGGAGATTTTCTATTAGAATTTGAAAAATCTTTGAAAAAATATATAAATCATGTTTTTAAAGATTCTATGAGAATGGTGAATTTAGATGTGTAGGAGCTTAAAAATGAAAGAAAAAATCTGGAATAACATTGAAATTATACTAATCACATTATCAATTTTAATAGCGATGTTCACAATAGGATTGATGGTAGGAGTATATATTTCAAGTGAAAACATGGAAAAATTGAGTACTGAAAATATAAGACAGTATCAAACAATACAGGAGCAAAAGGAAAGAATAAGAGAGTTGCAAGAATTTAAGCAGTTGAAGGAGATTTATGGGTAATGGTAGGAGATATATACTTATTCATAAAACAGTTTTTGAAAGAAACATTTTGCATACACGAATACGTTTATAAAGAAATAGGCATGCATTGTTTGGAAGAGTGCAAGAAATGTGGAAGAGTTAAATTATAGGAGGATAAATAATGGATGAAATTGTAAATTATAATTTAATGGTAATGTTTAAAAGCGGTAGAGTACTAAATTTAATAATTAGTGATGTTGAGTTAGATTGGTTATTTGATACGTGCTTTGCTAGAAGTGAAAGTCACTTTCAAAATTTAGGAGGACGTGAAGTAATTAATACAAATGAGATTGAATATTTTACTTATGAAGAGGTGAAAACTGATGAACTATAAAGAATTAGAAAAAGCTAATGGGTTATTAAATGAAATTAGAGAAATTGATTTAAAATTAAGACAACTTGAACATCCTTTTAATCGTGTAAGAATAAGTATTGACGATTACTTTATATCTTTTAATGAAAAGTATAAACAAAAAATTGTGAATATTCTAAAAGAAATCAGAGATGAAATGATTAAAGAATTAAATGAGTTAGGAGTGATTGAAAATGATTAATAAAGTAGTAGAAATAACTGATAGAGATGGTTATGGATTAGATTATGAAATTAATAAATATATTGAAACTAATTTAGCGACTAATGAATATATCAAAGATATTAAAATTCTAGAAAAAGAACGTATTAAACATGAACCAAGATATAAGCGTGATAATTGTTGGAAGACTGGAGAAGATAGAGTTAAACATGTGGCATATTTATATATTGAGGTGCTTTGCTAATGACTAACAGAATATATTTAGAATTAAAATATAAAGATGCACAAATTATAAAACATGCATTACAAGAATATGTTAAAAGATCAGATGTGAAGAATAAAACAGATATTGAAGAAGAAACCGTGCTTCTTAAAAGTATCGAGAAAGAAGTGGATCTATTTAAGAGCGAGAATGGAATTAAGTAAGAGGTAAAAGAGTATGGATGAATTAATGAAAAACGTAGTAGAAAAATTAAATTTAAGTATAGATAAAGCACCAGAAATATATGAGGGGTTAAAAAAACAGTATGTTATATATGATACTTGTAATACTATATTAGAGATATTATTTTTTATTGTAATGATAGGTTTTATGTTGGGGGTTATTTTTGGGCAAGAGGAAATAATTTCAAGAAAAAATCTTAAATCGATGGGAATAGTAGTAATAACATTAATTATCATTGGAATAGGGATTTTAATATTCAGAAATATTAATACTCCGGATATAGTGTTTTTAAAAGGAATGATGGGGAGGTAAGACATGGAATTAAAATCAATGTTTATAATCGACATTCTACTTTACATCATAGGTATATTTTTTAGTATTTCACTAGTATCTGTAATGGTGTTTATGGTAGTTGCTTTGAAGAGATATATTAACTGGAGGAAGTAATGGTGTTAAATAGACAAGAAAGACAAACAAATCAGAAAAAGAAATTTTTATCAAAATTATGGTATATTAAGCATTTAATAGCTTCTAACGAAGAAAAGATTAAAGATAGACGAGCCATGTTAAAACATAATATTAAACCTATCGATTATGCAAAAGAGCAAATCAAAGGTGGCAACAAATATAGTTGGGATAATTTAATTTATGAGATCGATAATTTAGAACGTGAAATTGTTGATAATACTGTAGAGCTTGTTAAGACAGAAAGAGAAATATTCGACTGTATTAAAAACGTTGAAGATTTGCAATATAGATTATTATTACAATATAGATATTTTGATTGCAAGGAATGGTTGGAGATTGATCATTTATTAAAAATTGAAGCTAATACGAGAAATAGAAAACATTCTGAAGCGTTAAAAGCTGTTAAAATTGACAAGTTTTTTCAAAAAGTAAAAAAAGATAAAACAAAGTAAAAGGAGATAAACAAAAGTAAGTAGGTAAGTGCTATAATAGTATTATATGATTTTAGGTAGAGGACTCATAGAGATAGTTATTAGTTAGATTTTTTATAAGCAGACGTGAACAGCAAACTTTTTATTTTTTTCATAGTATTAAATCTCTACCTAAAATCACCTATCATAAAAGCTTCCTAGACAGTTTAACGACTGTCTTTTTATTTTGCCTGATTGGAGGTGGAAAATTGGCAAGATTAACAACTAAACAAAAAGAATTTGCTGATGAGTACATCTTAAGCGGAAATGCGATGCAATCAGCAATTAAAGTAGGATACAGCGTAAATTATGCAAAATCTCAAAGTCATAAATTGTTGGAAAATGTAGGAATAAAATCTTACATCGATGAACGGATGAAAGAGATTGAATCTAAGAAGACAGCAACGCAGCAAGAGGTTATTCAATATTTAACCTCAGTAATGAGAGGCGAACAAACAGAAGAAATACTTATCGGACGGGGTCAAGGTTTCCAGGAGACAACCTATATTGATGTTAGTGCAAAAGACAGAATTAAAGCTGCAGATATCCTAAATAAAATTCATCAAGCAAGAGAAGAGAAAAGCGCAACCGCTTCTGAAAGTATCATAATTGTTGACAGGTGGGAAGATGAGTAAGTTTGATGTTCAAAAGAATGTGAATCCACATTTTAAAGATGTTTGGCTTTCAAAAGTACCTTACAATGTGTTAAAAGGTGGTAGGAACAGCTTTAAATCTTCTGTAATAGCATTAAAATTAGTAAAAGATATGTCGAAAATGATTGCTAAAGGTGAAAAAGCTAATGTGGTTGTTATCCGAAAAGTTGCTAACACAATCAGAGATAGTGTCTTTAATAAAATTAACTGGGCTATAAACATGTATGGATTAACAGATTCATTCAAAAGTACAGTATCTCCGTTTAAAATTACACATAAAGGAACTGGATCAAGCTTTTATTTCTATGGTGCAGATGACTTTCAAAAGTTAAAATCAAATGATATTAATAACATAATTGCTGTGTGGTATGAGGAGGCTGCCGAGTTTGACAGCAAGGAGGAATTCGACCAAACAAACATCACATTCATGAGGCAGAAACACAGATTAATACCTTTTGTGCAATTCTTCTGGAGCTATAATCCACCTAGAAATCCTTATGCATGGATTAATGAGTGGAGTGAAGAGATGAAAACAGTTGAAAATTATTTGGTGCATGAATCAAGTTATTTAAACGATGAATTAGGGTTTGTAACTGATCAAATGTTAGCAGATATTAACAGGATAAAAGAGAATGACTATGATTATTATCTTTATATTTATTTAGGTAAACCAGTGGGAATAGGAAATAATGTTTATAACATGGCTTGCTTTCACGCATTACATGAATTACCTATTAATGATAAAATCATGGGAATATCATATGCATTAGATACTGGACACCAACAAAGTGCGACTGCTTGCGGTGCTTATGGTATTACAGCTAAAGGAAATGTAATTCTATTAGATACGTTTTATTATTCTCCTGCAGGAAGAGCTGTTAAAGCTGCACCTAGTGATTTAACTATTATGATTAATGATTTTATTTCTAGCGTGCAAGAACTGTATAATGTGCCAACTATTAGATTAACAATAGATAGTGCAGAGGGAGCGTTAAGGAATCAGTACTTTAAAGATTTTGGGATTAGATGGAATCCAGTAGCAAAAAGAAAAAATCAAACCATGATTGATATGGTTGCAAGTTTATTAGCGCAAGGAAGATTTTTTTATTTAGATAACGAAAATAATAAGATTTTCATTGAAGAGCATAAAATGTACAGGTATGACGAAAAAACAATCAAGACACCTGAGCCGAAAGTAATTAAAGAAGATGACCACACGGTTGACGAATTTAAGTATTTTGTTTTGGATAATGCAAAATTATTAGGATTAAAAGTATAGGAGTAACAAGAATGGGGCTTATACAAATTATTAAGAATTTTTTTAAAAGGAGCAAGTACACCATGCAAGGTAGTTTAACAAGCATATTAGACCATCCGAAGATAGTTGTATCTTCTGAAGAATACAACCGAATAAAGAACAATTTAACATACTTCCAGAGTAAGTTTAGCGATGTTACCTACCTTAATACGGATGGAGAACAGCGCACAAGGAAGTTTAATCACTTACCATTAGCAAGAACAGCTTGTAAAAAGATAGCAGGTTTAGTTTATAATGAACAGGCAGAGATCACAGTTGATAATGAAACAATTAATGAGTTTGTTAACGATATTCTTTTAAATGACAGATTTAACAAGAATTTTGAACGATATCTTGAGAGTTGTTTAGCGTTAGGTGGAATGGCAATGAGGCCTTATTTTGATGGCAAGACTATTAAGATAGCATTCATTCAAGCACCAGTATTTTTACCGCTTCAAAGTAATATGCAAGATGTTAGCAGTGCAGCAATTATTACTAAATCAGTTAAAAGTCAAGGTAAAACTAATACTTATTACACCTTAATTGAGTTCCACGAATGGAATAATGAAGACTTAACGATAACTAATGAATTGTATAAATCTACTAATTCAGAAACAATAGGTAGTCAAACGTTGTTAAGTGAATTATATGAGAATCTCGAAGAAAACATTGTGATTAAAGGATTAAGTAGACCGTTATTTACTTACTTAAAAACACCAGGAATGAACAATAAAGATATTAACAGTCCTCTAGGATTATCAATATTTGACAATGCTAAAACAACAATTGATTTCATTAACAGGACTTATGATGAGTTTATGTGGGAAATCAAAATGGGACAAAGAAGAGTAGCTGTTCCAGATGGTTTAACAAACATGACTTTCCAAGCTGGTAAAGATAACAAGTTCGTAACAAAACGAAGATTTGAAACTGATCAAAATGTATTTGTTCAAATAGGTGGTGGACTAGATGATAATAAAATCGTTGATTTAACTACACCTATTAGAGCTGATGATTATATTAAAGCAATTAACAAAGGATTAGCGATGTTTGAAATGCAAGTAGGTGTTAGTGGTGGAATGTTTAGTTTTGATGGTAAAACGATGAAGACAGCAACAGAAGTTGTTAGTGAAAACTCAGATACATTCCAGTTAAGAAACAGTATTGTGTCGCTAGTAGAACATTCAATTAAAGAGCTTGTAGTATCTATTTGTGAGTTAGGTAAGGCACATGGAATATATAGCGGTGAAATACCTAAACTTGAAGATATTTCAGTTAACCTTGATGATGGAGTATTTACTGATAGAAATGCAGAACTTGATTATTGGGTTAAAGCATTAGCAAGTGGAATTGTTAGTAAGCAATATGCGATTTCTAAAGTATTTGGTGTGACTGATGAAGAAGCTAGTAAGATGTTAAATGAGATTAATGAAGAAGTACAACCTAACCTAGATGAAACGGATGAAGTAATTTATGGAGATAAAGAATAATGATGGTAATTATTGGTTAAAGTCAAAGGAAGTAGAAGGTTTATTCCATGAATTATCCATGGAAATGATGAAGAACATAGTCAGAAGACTTAAGCAACGAGGAACGGTTGATTTAATCGATAATCCTTATGTTTGGCAGTTAGAGAAGTTAAATGACATGCATTTGATTACAGAAGAAAATGTTAAATTGATTTCTAAATATAGTGGGGTTGCAGAGGAAGTATTTAGAGATGTAATTGCTAATGAAGGCTTTAAAATATATCAAGATAGCCACCAACAATTGGCTCAAGCTCTAAAATCAGATGCAACTCCTAATCCGTTAGTTCAAGATAGCTTAAATTCATTAGCTAAGCAGACAATGTTTGAAGTTAACAACCTAATCAATACTACAATGCCAAAAGCATTACAAAAGAATTACAAGCAGACTTTAGAAAGTGCAGTAGCTGGAGTAGTCTCTGGAACTAAGTCTCATGAAAAAGCATTATCAGAAGCGGTTTTAAAAATGTATGAGCGAGGATTTACAGCTTTTAGAGATAGGGGAGGAAGAATGTGGACGGTTGAGCGGTATGCAAAAACTGTAATCAGAACTACAACTTTCAGAACTTATCGAGAAATGAGAGAAAGGCCTGCAGATGATTTAGGAATAGATACTTATTATTACAGCGCCAAATCTAGTGCTAGAGAGTTATGCGCACCATTGCAGCATCAAATAGTAACTAAAGGAGTTGCAAGGACAATTAATGGTGAAAGAGTGCTGAGTTTACCAGATTATGGATATGGAAGCCCAGGAGGTTGTTTAGGAATCAACTGTGGCCATTACTTAACGCCATTTGTAGTGGGGGTGAATTATAAGCCTCAACTGCCAGAATATTTGCAAAATCTAACTGAAGATGAAGCAAAACAAAACGCTCTTGATAAAGCAAGATTAAAAGCTTTTGATCGTGAGATTAGAATTAACAAAGATAAGCAAATACTGGCTAAAGAATTAGGAGATAAAGAACTACAAGCTAAGCTTAAACTTAAAGAAAAAACATTCAAAACTGGAAGAAAAAGTCTTATAGAAAAAAATCCTACCGTTTTAGGAGATATTCAGAATAGAAGAAATACACCTATAAGATATAATAAAGAAAGCACCGAATTTAAACGACAATTAACAGAACAGACAGTTGATATTAAAACTAATAAAGTAATAGGTAGTGAATATAATAAATTATTTATCTCTAAAGAAGTTAAAAATAAGAAACAATCTATTAGATACTATGATAATCAGATTAATAGAGTATTGGATAATTTACACGTATCTATCCAAGGTTTAGAACGTCCGAGTATTATAATTGTTGGTAAAAATGAAAGTAAAGAGTATGTTATAGCAAGTTATAATAGAAAAGACAATACTTTATTTGTAAGGGCTGATTTAGCCGAAAATAACAAGATTATTAAAGAGCAACAGATAAACGGAACAAGTATGTATGCTTATTCAAATAAAGCAAGCAGCAGTCTTGTTCATGAATTAGGACACTGGTATCAACACCAAAACGCAATAAAGAATAATCCTAATAAAAGTTACGGTGATATACTGCGATTAAATAGAAAAGAAAGCCACGATTTAGTTGTAAACTTAGTTGAAAAAGGTTATAATATTAGTGAAGAGATTAGTATCTATGCATTTAAAAATAGATATAATAATCCCGAAGAAGTTTTCGCAGAAAAATTTGTTAAAGATTATTTTGAAAGGTGATGTTGATTATGTTTAACGATAGCTATCATGAAATGAATGATTTTGAAAAATTCGTTTATCTATCTGATATTTTTGAACCTTATATTGTTGATAAAATAAAGGATGGAAAGTTAGTTTGTGAATTCAAAAAGGATGCTCCGTTGATGGCAAGAAAAGCAAAAGATATGTTTGAAAAACTAATAAATTCACCTGGATTTGAACTTCCTAGATAAAAATAAAATGATAAACACTTAGTAAATTTTACTAGGTGTTTTTATTATGCCAAAATGGAATTAAATCGCTTACTTTCCATTTTCAATATAAAAATACAATTCAAAATGGAAAATTTGGTTGATTTTTCCATTTTCGTCCTAGACATGACGTTAAAAGGTCTTTTTATTATGCCTTGCACGGTGTCACAGTGCTAAATAAATAGAGTCTACTGGACGTAAAACGAAAGGAGCTTAAATTATGAGCTTAAAACGAGATATGTTAGTCGAAGCAGGAGTAACTGATAAGGATGCAATCGATAAAATTATGCAAGCGTACGGTGCAGGGTTGGAGAAAGCAAGACATCAAGTGAAGTTAGAACTAACTGCAGAGAATGACACATTAAAAGCACAACTTGAATCACAAAAAACTAAACTTGAAGATTTAACTAAAAGTAATGATGCTAATTCAGAGGTTAAACAGGCTTTAGAGAAATTACAAGAAGAATACAATCAGTTCAAGGTAGATAGTGATAATAAGTTGGCACAAATAAATAAAACAAATGCTATTGCTTTGGCACTAAAAGATGTTAAGGCTCATGATAGCGATGTTCTAATGAAGCTTATCGATGTTGATAAGGTTGAGTTAGGAGAAGATGGGAAACCTAAACTTGATGAGGTGGTTAATTCGTTAAAAGAAAGCAAACCTTTCTTATTCGAACAAGAACAACAACCAACTACACCTCAGATTACAGTTGGAGGTAATCCGAATGGGAACGGAACAGCAGGAGTTGACCCGTTCCAAGCGATTTTAGATCAATATACACAATAAGAAAGGAATTTTAAAATATGACAACAAATAACAATAATTTGCCAGTAAGAGTATATACACCGCAATATACTAAGGTGTTATCTACAATTTTCGGCGTGCAAAAAGCATTCGCAGGAGCCTTAGCTCCAATTCAAACATTAGATGGTGTTCAACATAACACTAAGGCTTTCATGGTTAAAACTAACGCTACACCAGTAGTAGTTGGAACATACAATGCTGATTCAACAAAAGTATTCGGAGCAGGAACAGGAACAGGAAGCCGTTTTGGAGAATTAAAAGAAGTAATCTATACAGACACAGAAGTAAACTATGATTACTCACTAGCAATTCATGAGGGAATCGACCGTTACACAGTTAACAATGATTTAAACGCAGCAGTAGCAGACCGTTTAAGATTACACTCAGAAGCTCAAACTAGAGAAATGAACAAGAAAATTGGAAAATTCTTATCAGCAAATGCTGGAGAAACTAAACAACTAGCTAAACTTGATGAAACTAACATTCAAAAACTATTTAACGAAGTTAATGTTTATGCAGTTAATACTGAAATTAACGCACCTATCAAATGTTATATCAGAGCGCAAGTTTATAACGCTATTATTGATATGGCTTCAACTAACAAATCAAAAGGTTCAAATATAAATATTGATACTAACGGATTAGTAAAATATAAAAACATTGAATTAATTGTAGTGCCTGAACAATATTTTGAAAATAATGTTGTTGCAATCTTCTCACCAGATGGAATTGTAATTCCATTCATTGGAATTGAAACTGCCAGAACAGTAGAAGCTGAAGATTTTGACGGTGTTAAACTTCAAGCTGCTGCTAAAGGTGGAACATTCGTTCTTGATGATAACAAAAAAGCAATTATCAAAGTTACAAGCGCTGCACCATTAGCATAATAGGAGGAAATAACGATGGTTAAATACTTAGTAAATAGAGATTTCACAGATAAAGATACATATGAACTAGTGAAGAAAGGCACAGAACTGGATATTTCAGAAAAACGTGCTGAAGAAATTTTAAAATCATTAGGTGAGGGAGCCTTAACTATTATTCCAGAAGAAGTAAAAGAGGAAGTTAAAGAAGAAACTCCACCAGTAGTAGAAGACAAAAAAGCTAAAGAGGTTGAATAATTCGGCCTCTTTTTTGGAGGTTAAAAATGAATTACATTACTTTAGAAGATTATAAAGAACTAGGTTTTGCAGAAGTAGATGATTTTTCAGATTTAAGGCAAAGAGCTGAAATGGCAGTAGATTTATACACTAACTACTTTTATCAAAATAACAACTTAGAAGATGATTTCCCACCTAGAAAGCGTGCAGTAAAGCTTGCTATTGCTAATCAAATTCGCTACTTGAATGAAACTGGAATACTTACTGCTGAAGATAAGCATTCATTAGGTAGTTTGAGTATTGGAAGAACTACTATTAATTATGGAGGTAGTGGAAGTAGTCCAGCTAAGGTTGAAGCTAGTAAATACAATTTAGCATTAGACACTATAAACTTACTAAAAAGCGTTGGGTTCGGTTATAGAGGGGTTTATTATGATAAATAAGCGTTTTTTAACTGATACTGTAGAAGTGAGTTTAGCAGGTGAAAAAGACAAATGGGGGAAGATCACTTATAAAGAACCGTTTGAAATAAAATTTGTGCGGTTTGATAGAAGTTCTTTAGATAAGTCTACAAACACGCAAAACTTAACAAATATCACAAGGAACAGATCGGGAACCTTATTTATTTATCCCAAATTTAATAATGTTGTTGTTGATGATAGTTGGTTACAAGCTAACATCAGAGATAAGCATGGAGAATATAAGGTAATTAGTTTTGAAACTAATTATTTAGGAAATAAAGTATTCTCTTATGAATTAACGGTGATTTAGATGTCGATAAAAGTACAGTATGATTTAACGCCGTTAGAAAAGAAATTCGGACCTGGGAATGTTATGTTAGCAAGAAATGCTGTAGCTAATCAAGTGTTGATGGATAGTGAAAAGTATATCCCTAGTGATGGTAAGGGTTATTTACGAGCTAGTGGACACGCTAGTAATGGTTCAGTAGCATGGAATACAGTATATGCTAGAGCACATTTCTATGGGACTAATGGTATTGTCACATTCAGAAAATATACAACTCCTGGAACTGGTAGTAAATGGACCGAAAAAGCTTCAAATAGCAACATGAAGAAATGGGAAGAAGTAGCTAAGAAAGGATTAGGGATCAGATGATTAATAATATTGATTTTCAAGACGTACTTTGTGATTTTGTTAACTCCTTAGAATTACCTTTAAAAGCTAGATTAGATTACTTTATAGAATCGGATGATTTAGTGATTAATTTAATTCCTGGAGGTAGAGTGGAGCAATTATTTATGGATAAAACACGGGAGATTAGCTTGCCGTTTGAAATAGCTGTAAAAAGCACGGATAATCAAAAAGCTAATACTATAATGTGGACTGTTCATGCTGCTTTATCTGAATTATTTTTGAAATTACCTAGTAAAAATGGTACTTACCAATTTTTAGATCTTGAAGTTGGTAAGCCAGCCATAAATGGACGTGATGAACAAGATTATTTTATCTATACTTTACGTATAGTCGCAAAATTAGAAATTGAAGGAGATTTAATAAATGGCTAGACAAAAGAACGCATTGAGAAAACATTTTGTAGCACCTTTTGATAAGGCAAACGCTACAACAGCACCAACAAAAGAACAGTATAAACTGTTAGCAAAATACATTAAAACTGTTAACGATGAAACAGACGAAGATACTGACGATGTAGCATGGTACGATGGAGACGGTACACCAGAAGAAACTGTAAAATCAGTTAAAGCTGGTTTTTCATTTGAGGGGAACTTCGATGTAGAAGATGACGCACAAAAACTAATTGCTGACCTTAAATATAAAGTTGGTGATGAAAGAAAAGTGTGGTTCAAGGTTGTTTCTTCAGACGGTAAGACAGCGTGGGAAGCAGTAGCAATCGTATCTAAGATTAAAGCTGGAGACGGTGACGCAAGTGACTTTGAAAACTTTGAATGTACGATTAAATGGACAACATTACCGAAACAAACTGCGGTAGCATAATTTAGGAGGATATATAAGCATGGTAGTAATTAAGAAATTTGAAAATGTAATTCCAGTTGATTTTGGAGAATTTGAACTTAGATTTGTGGTAAGTGATGAAAATGTAGAGAAGTTAGTAGAATTAAAAGATTATGCTAAAAAGTTACAAGAAAAATTATCAAATCTGAGTGGAACTCCTTCCGATTTAAAAATTGTTAAAGATTTAGCGAAAGATTTGTGGGTGAAATTATTTGATGAAGATACTTTTAACCGTGTTTATGATGCATGCGGTAGATCATGTATTCCTACATTTTTAGCAGCAGTTCAAACGATTAAAGGTATTGCTGATGAAATGGAAAATTCATTCACAGCCGATAATTTTATCAAGTATCTAGATATTAATCATGCTTAATTTAGCTTATAAATTAGAAGATGAATTAATCGTTGGTAGAGAAGTTTATAAGCTTAATCTTAGCTTTGATAATGTAATTAGGTTGTTTGATATGCTTAATTCTAGTGATCTTGAAGATTATCAGAAACCACACTTTGCCTTATTAATGTTAACGGGTGAATCATTTGAGAAATACTCAATAGAGGACGTAGTTTTATTTTTAGACGAGGTAATAAAAGAGCATATCAAGAATGAAGAATTTAATTCAGTAGAATATGATTTAGCTGGCAACCCTATGCCAGTTAAGGAAACAGAAGAAGAACAGGAGCAATTATATAGTTTGAAATACGATTCAGACTATATTTTTGCTTCTTTTTTACAAGCATACAATATTGATTTAATTGAAATGCAAGGTAAGTTGCATTGGAGAAAGTTTAACGCCTTATTAAATGGACTTCCAGATAATACTAAATTTATGGAAGTTGTAAAGATTAGGTCTTACAAACCGTCAAAACATGATAGTTCTGAATATAAGGAGCACATGCGAAAACTACAACGTCAGTATGAACTTCCTATCAATGATTAGTTTAAAAGAAAGGAGGTTAATATATGGCAGAAGGTAAAGTTAAAATAGATGTTGACTTAAATGAGAAAGGCGCCACATCAGGTATCGGACGATTAAAAAGTGCTTTGAATGGCCTGGAAAGTGCTGGGAATAAAGCAGGATCTGTCTTTAAAAGTGTGTTAGGAGCTAATTTAGTAAGTGCTGGAATAAGTGCAGGAATCAGTAGTATTTCTAACGGAATACGAGGAATGGTGACTGAATTAAACGGCTCAGCTAAAGCGTGGAAAACTTTCGAAGGCAACATGTCAATGATTGGTAAGACTTCAGAAGAGATAGCACAAGCTAAATCGGTCTTACAAGATTATGCCACCAAGACTATATATAGCGCATCAGATATGGCTCAAACCTATTCGCAGTTAGCTGCAGTGGGAATAAAAGAAACTGATAAACTTGTAACTGGTTTTGGTGGTTTAGCAGCAGCGGCAGAAAATCCTAAGCAAGCCATGAAGACACTATCTCAACAAGCAACTCAAATGGCTGCAAAGCCAAAAGTGGCGTGGCAAGATTTTAAGCTTATGCTTGAACAAACTCCTGCAGGTATGGCTGCAATTGCCAAGGAAATGGGGATGTCTCTTGAAGAGCTGGTTAAAGGTGTTCAAGATGGCACAGTTAAAACAGAAGATTTCTTCAACGCAATTAAAAAGGTTGGGAATAATGCTGAATTTTCTAAAATGGCAACTGAGTTTAAAACTATTGATCAAGCAATAGATGGGGCTAAAGAAAGTTTAGCTAATAAACTACAGCCAGCATTTGAGAAGTTTAACAAATTTGGAATAAGAGCTATCACAGGGATATCAGATGCTTTAGAGAAAATTGACTTTGGAAGCTTTGCTGATAAGTTAGGAAGCTTTCTAGAAAGCATTGATATTGAAGAGATTATTAACGGGATAGGAACTTCAATTAAGAATGTAGTAACAGTCGCTAGAGAACTTTGGAAAGGATTAAATGATAGTGGAGCAATAAGTGCAGTGATAAGTGCTTTTAAAAATGTTCAAAATGCAGTTACAAACCTTGTTAACTCTCTATCAAATAGCGGAGCAATTAGCACCTTTGCACATGCTCTAGGATTGATTGTCAATGTAGTTGCTAAGGTAGTAAGTGGTTTTGCTAAATTAATAGCTTCACTTCCTCCAAGTGTAATTAGTGCCATTGCTTACTCATTGTTAGCTATTGTAGGCTCTCTCAAAGCAATAAAATTAGCAATGAGAGGTCTTGACTTAATTAAAAGTCTTAATCCATTTAAGCTATTCAAGAAAAACGCTACTGAATCCTTAGATGAAGTCACAAAAAAAGCGAGTGGATCTAAAGGAACATTGTCTAAAATATTTGGTGGTTTTGGCAAATTGCTAGAATCAGCAGGTAGAGGAGTAAGTACTGCAGCTAAAGGAATAGGTTCTGGAATTAAAACAGCATTGAGCGGTGTTCCGTCCGTTCTTACTGCTTTAGGTACTGGAATTTCAACTGCTGCGCAAGGTATTGGAACTGGATTATCAATTGCTTTTAGAGGTCTAGCAAGTGCAATTGCTCTAGTGCCACCACCAACGTGGCTTGCATTAGGTGCTGCTATTCTTCTGGTATGCGCTGGACTTGCACTTTTAGGAACTCAAGGAGATGGAGTTGCTAAGGTCTTTCAAGCATTAGGAAGTGCAGTATCTCAAGTAATTCTTGCATTAGGTACTGGAATTTCACAAATTCTTGTTGGATTAGGTAATGCCATTCAATCGGTGGGACTTGCTATCAAGTCGGTATTCGAGGGAATAGGAACGGTTATCCAGTCAGTAGGTACAACAATTCAAAGTGTTGGTAATGGAATTAGGTTAGTATTTGAGGGAATTGGATTTGTAATTCAATCTGTAGGTACTGCCATTAAGTCGGTGCTTGAGGGGTTAGGTTCAGCCTTTACTGGTTTTGGAAATGGTGTAAGACTGGCTCTTGAGGGAGTTGGTACTGTAATTACTTCGGTTGGAACTGCTATTCAATCAGCCTTACAAGGTGTTGCAAGTATTATTGATTCTGTTGGTAATGCTATTAAATCAACTCTTGAGGGTGTAGGTTCCGTGATTGAATCAGTAGGTAATTCAATAAAATCAGTATTAGAGGGTGTTGGAACAGCTTTTGAAAAATTCGGTAACGCAGTTAAAACTGTATGTGATGGAATTAAAGAAGTTATTGATTCAATAGGTAACTCAATAAGAACAGTACTTGATGGAGTGGCAAACGTGATTCAAAGTATTGGTGAATCAGCAGAAAAAGCAGGTAACGGATTCAGATTATTTGCTGAGGGTGTTAAAACTCTTGTTGATTTAAGCTTAGGAGATTTAGTTGCTACATTAACAGCAACGGCAACTGGAGTAGGTGCAATAACGGCTCACGCTGGAGAAATGACAACGGCTGGAGCTGGTATGCAAACAATGGCAAGTGGATTATCAATGTTAGGTCAAGCAGCAACTTCTGTTCAAGGAGCATTTACTGCCTTACCAACATTAATAACAAGCTTAACTACTTCATTAAATGCCTTACCACCTATCTTGATTACAACTTCAACAGCCGTTCAATTATTCAGTACTAACATTACTACTTCACTAGCTGGACTTATGACTGCCAGTGGTTCAATCAGTGCTTTCAATAGTCAAATAACAAGCATAGGAACAGCAGTAAGTTCTGTTACTGTATCGATTAGCGCATTTGGTATTGTGCTTTCGTCACTAGCAGTAAGTTTTGGTACAACTTCAGCTTCAATTGGAGCATTAACTGGTGTAGTTAGTGGCTTAACTAGTGCATTATCACAAGTTGGAAGTACAGCCACTAGCGTAGCAGGTCAGATTAATCAAATTGGTACTTCGATTTCATCAGTTGGAGCGACAGTATCTGGTATGGTTGCAAGCATTAGTGGAGCGATGAACGGGTTAGCTGGTGCCATTTCTTCAGCTATGAATAGTGCCTTAGGATCTATTCAAAGTACATGCCAACAATTTATATCTACACTCCAACAAACAGCCTCACAAATGGCACAAGAGGGACGTAGAGCAGGTGAAGAAGCAGGAAGAAATATTGCTGATGGGTTAAGAAGTAACGAGGGTAACGTTCGTTCAGCTATGGAAAGTATCAAAAATACTGTTCAAAGCGTAGGTCAAAGTATAGTGCCAGTTGCTTACAATGTGGGAGCACAGGTAAGTAATGGGGTTGCTCAAGGTATGTATTCAGCTTTAGGAGCGGTTACTGCTGCAGCAAATGCAATTATTAACGAAGTTGACAGAGCGTTGAGAGCTAAGGCTCAAATTCACTCACCATCAAGGCTTACACAAAAAAGAACAGGTCACCACTTAACAAGTGGGGTTGCTACTGGTATGGTTAAGAACATGCCAGCATTAGATAAAGCGTTCGACGTTTATCAACGTGCAATTGACAAATTCAAACCTAACTTTGTGCCTGAGAACATGTTAAGTTTCAAAGGTGGTCCATCATTTGCAACAGCAGGTGGAAGTAGTAATAACATTACTAACAACAAAACAAGCAACTTTGGAGCGTTGCTACATATAGAGAATTTAAGTACAAATTCTGAAGAAGATGTTCGTAAACTATACGAACAAATAAAATTCTTAATTAAGGAGGAGAAAGACAGATTATGATAACTAAATATATCCTTTACAACCAACTAAACACAAAAGAATTAGGATTAAGATTAGTAGATGAAATAGAACTGGAATCTTCTTCTCAAACTGTAGATTTAGTTGAAATAGACGGTGTAAACGGTGCGAAAATCAAAGATAATAAAAGGTTGAAAGTAGTTGAACGTACTTTCCCGTTTAAAATCTATGATGAAAAAGCTGACGTCCAAAACATAATCAATAAATTAAATGACTATCTAATTAACATTAATCCAAAATGGTATGATTTTGGCTTGAGTTGGGATAGTGAGTATCTTTATAAAGCGTACTTTTATGAAACATTTAAAATTGAGGGAACATTAACAAGTAAGAAAAAATGTATCTTAAATTTTAAATTACACCCTATTAAATACTTGAAAACAGGACTTAATAAGATAACAGTTTCTAACGGTCAAATACTAAGAAACCCAGAACGAAGAAGAGCCAACCCACTTATTAAATTAAGAGGAACAGGAGATATTAATTTGAATATTAATTCTCAAATATTTAGGTTGAAAGGAGTTAGTGGACACATTGTAATCGACTGTGAAACGCAGTCCGCTCATTGGGACAACAAGGAACCGCAGTACGATAAAGTGTTCACATATCCATTTCCACACCTTGAAATAGGAGATAACAGAATCTCATGGGATAACAACTCATTTGTTGTTGAAATAACCCCAAGATGGGAGGCGCTAGTTTAATGGCTTATCCTATTTTATACAAAGCAAATGAAACTAATTTTGAACATTTGGGGGTGTCAGTTTTATCTGACGCTTCTAAATGCCATGTTAGTAGAGAAAAAAACGGGATATACATTCTTGAATTTGATTATCCAGTCAACGGAAAAGATGTTGATAAAATCAAAGAGGGAATGTATATAAAAAGTGACGCAGGTTACAGAACTAAAAATCAACGTTTTGTAATTTCAAAGATCACAAAAACACAAAATGAATTTAAAATTTACTGCCAACATATTTCACAAGTTAAAACTACAATGAATGCCATCAGACCAGATATTACACTTACTAACGTTAGTGCTATGGGTGCTTTGACAGCGTGGCGAGATAACTTGTTAGATAGTCGTGAAGAGTTCTTCGTTCAATCTGATATTGGCACGTTAAATTCTACTACATGGAAAGTTGAAAACATTGAAAACGCCCGTGACGCATTAGGAGGTAAAGCAGGTTCAATTCTTGATGTTTGGGGTGGAGAATATGAATTTGATAACTTAAATATTACACTTCATAAAAGCATGGGAATTGATAACCCAACGATAATTGCTTATGGTAAAAACTTGTTAGACTTAGAACAAGAGCAATCAATACTTGAAACTTATACTTCAGTTTTTCCTTTTAAAAAATATACTGATGATAACAACAGGGAGCAATTAATAACATTGCCAGAAATACTACTTGATAGCACACACTTAAATAAATTCACACACAGAAGAATTTTAAAAGTTGATTTTTCAAGCGATGAAAATTTAAAAACAGTAGAGCAGTTAAGAAGCAAAGCCAAAAGTTACATTAAAAATAATAATGTAGGAGTGCCAAAAACTAACTTAAAGATCAACTACCAGGACTTATCAAAAGTTGAGGGAGTATTTGATAACCCAGCACTTGAACAGATAGATTTATGCGACAGATTAAAAGTTTATTACAGCGAGTTGGGAATATTAAATGAAAATGCGAAAGTAGTTAAGGTAATTTGGGATGTTATCCTTGAAGAAAATCACGAGATAGAAGTGGGAGATGGTAGAAGTAGCTTCACAGATAGTACTTCAGCTAAAATAGAAACACTACAAGCACAAAACGATTCAGTAATTGCTAGAATAAATGCTTTAGTTGCCGAACAGGACGCAGCATTTGACAGATACTTTAATGAGAAATCTAAAGTTATTGAAGATAAGGTAAAAGGTGGATATGAAAAAGCCTTGTTATCTAGCGAAGAAAAAATCCGAAAAATGGGTGAAGCTTTTGACGAAAAAGTCAATCAGTTTAGAAACCAAGTATCAACCACTGTAGAAAACTACAACAGGCAATTCCAAGCTACAAACTTAGAGATAAGCAAAAATAGAGTTGAAGCAACAAAGCAAATTCAAGCACTAACTGATAGAGTTAACAACATTCAAGATATTTCTAATAATGAAACAGTTAGAGAACTTAGAGGACTTGTTAACGGTGCTACAAGCAAGGTTACAGAACTGCAAGATAGCATAACAAGAGAATTTACAGCCGTTAAAAAGAAAAATGAAGATGGATTGAACGCTGTTAAGGCAGAGTTTACTAAAGGAGTAAACGGCTTAACAAGTAAGATTAGTTCTTTAGAAGAATACAAAAATCAAGATGGAACAC
This sequence comes from Gemella sp. 20925_1_85, assembly GCF_041433735.1. Classification (NCBI taxonomy): domain Bacteria; kingdom Bacillati; phylum Bacillota; class Bacilli; order Caryophanales; family Gemellaceae; genus Gemella; species Gemella sp. 20925_1_85. The sequence continues at coordinate 52,580 of NZ_JAPWCC010000002.1, forward strand.
GAACTGAAAGCTTGAAACAATGGGTTCAACGTGATACAGCTAGTCAACTAAGCCGTGAAAGAACTGAAATCAATAGAATAATTGATAATAAAGGCTTTGTTAAGAACACAGAATTTAGTAGCAAGTTTACAGAGAGTGCCAGAGGTATAACCAACCAACTATCAGCGTTAGAGAATTACAAAAATCAAGATGGAGCAAGAACAGCTAATTTGCAAATTTGGGCACAAAATAACACAGCTAACCAACTGACTGCTGCAAGACGTAGCATTGAAAGTTGGGTTAACGAAAAAGGTTATGCAACTACTTCTGTAGTTGAAAACAAAGTGCAAGAAACAGCTAATAGTTTTAGTCGTGAAATTAGTAATGTTAGAAATAGTATTCCAACTAGTGTAGGTGGGAGAAATAGAGCTTTAAAAACTACTAAAGACTGGGGAGATTTTATAAGTGTAGAATCGGGAATAGGTTCAAATATTAGAATACCACTTCATACAGTGTTAGCAGATGGTTTAAAAGCAGGAGATAAACTACTAGTTAGCATGGAGTACTCTATTGATAATGTAGTAAGATTTAACAACAATTCTATGACCGCAAAATTTCAAGGATTAGGAGATGTTACTGAATGGAGTGCTACTGGGGTACCTTTTTTTCAAAATATAGGAGAGTTATCAACTGGAGATAATTATAGAGTTGCTAAATTTGAAGTAGTATTAAATTCAGAAATGGTTAAAAATAACTATTGGAATCTAGAAATTAGAGTAGATGGAGCGAGAAGTTGTAAAGCACATACAAAAAAATGCAAAATTGAAGTGGGCAATATCTACACTGACTGGACACCTGCACCCGAAGATGTAGAACAAAATGTCAACGAATTAAACACATGGAAACAAACTGCTAATCAAACTTTAAATACAGTTACTAGCACGTTAAACGATACTGTAAGGCACTCACAACTAAGAGTAGGTGCTGATAAGATTGATTTTGGTTCAAATCAAGTGTTCGATGGAAGAAATCTTGCAAGTATGCTTTCTGTTAGTCCAGAGAGTATTAACGCTATAACTGATAAATTAGTAATCACACCATCTAATGAGAATCTAGTAAGAGTGAACCAACGAGAAAGTATAACAAGTAGTGAACGTGATACTTTCATTACCGATGATATCAAGGAAGATTTAAGTGATGGAGCAGAATTTTACTTCAAAGCAAAATTTTCTAGCAATGGAAGAGGTAAGCAAAGAATAGGAATACATATATATGTTACATATACAGATAACAGTCAAAGTTGGGGATTTACTGAAATGTTCCCAATTAATAGCTATGCATGGAGTGAAGAAAGGACAGCAACCTTAAAATTTGAAAAGACCGCTGGGAAAAAAGTTAAACATTACGCTTTTGGTATCCATCAATCAGCGTGGAATGATTTTTCAAGTTGGACAATTAAGGGGTTAGAACTCTACAAGAAGAAATCAGCAGAACTAATAGTCGATGGTTCAATCGAAGGGCGACAAATTAAAACTGAAACATTGGAAACTGGTCACCACAAGGCAGGCAGTATCACTTCAGAAATTATTGCTGCTAAGGCAGTAAAGGTTAATAACTTACTTGTAGATGATGCAATGATTCAAGAGTTTGTTGCTCACAAAGCTTTCATCAGTAAGCTTTGGGCACAAGATGCTTTTATCAAATCTTTACAAACTGTTAAAATATCAGCTACTCAACTAGATACTGACTGGCTTTCAGCATATACAGGAGATATAGGAGGATTCAGAATTGGTAAGAACCCGAACCAACCTGGAGACTTTTGGCTTACAGGTTCTAACAACTTCAACTGTGGATTAAACCCAGGTCACAACATTGGAACACGCGGTGCTCAAATTTGGGCAGCATGGGGGAACAATTGGAATCGAGCAGGTTCAAATGCATGGTGGGTTGATGGACAAGGTAGAATGAATTGTAAAAATTCAGCTACATTTTATGGTGGATTACATGTGTATAATGCCAGACTTGATACTCACGGTCAAGATATTCAAGGAGATGCGAATAGTAACGGAGCTAAAACTACTGTTATTTGGTGGTCGCAAATTAACAGAGTAAAAAGTTCAGTATCTGATAAAAGATTTAAAACTAATATTAAACCAACTAAAGTTAAAGCAGTAGATTTACTTAATAAAATTGAAATGGTTGAGTTTAATTGGAAGAAAGATAATAAATTCGAAAAAATCGGTGCAATAGCTCAACAAGTTCAATCAGTAGAAGAAAGCCTTGTTGTTAAAGATATGGATTCTAAGCAATCGTATAGCGATTATTTGAGAATTAGTTACTATGACACCATACCTTATCTAATTAAAGCAGTACAAGAATTGTCAGAAGAAAATAATAAATTAAAAAACAAATTGGAGGAATTAATCAATGGATAATCAATTACAACCAATAGACTTAATCGCACAAGAATTAAGTGAAAAAACAATGCAATTAGCTCATTATAAAGTAGCTTACAATAACTTAACTAATGAGCTAGAAGCTAAAGAGAAAGAACTTAAAGAATTAAAAGAAACTAAAGTAGAAGAACCAAAACACGAGGAGGTAGAATAATATGGCACTAGAAATATCAGTAAAACAACCTAACCCAACGGCAGGTGGATATAAGAGTGTGAACGTATATTTTAATATGAATACAGGAGGTATTTATTTCAACGGTAATATTGAATTACCAGGGAAATTTGCAACTGCTAGTGACGCAGAGACACTAGAAGAAATTAGAAAACAAATTGCCGTTCAAATGTACACAGGAGAGGCAACTCCAGCACTAGTTGCTGAATATGCTAACTTGAATAAACAAATAGGAATTTTAGCAGGGAATAAAGAAGACGTTACAGAACGTGAAAAAGCATTAACTAAACTATTTGCTAAGGTCAATAAAGGTAATGATAAAGTACTGATGACGTTACTTTTAGACGTGTTAGATCCTAAGACGATATCAACAAATAAAGATAAAATTATCAATGCATTTGATAGTTACGAAGTTAACACGGATTATTCAGTAGGTGATAAGTTTAAATTTGATGGCAAACTATATGAAGTTATCGCAGAACATACAAGTGTTACTGAGTGGGTTCCAAGTGCTGAACCAACTAAGTATAAGGAAATCACTTTTGAACGTACTGAGAATAAAGAACAATTGGCAGATGATAACAACCGTTACATCACTAAATTACAATTAGATGAAGCATTAACAAAAGTAGTTCAAACAATCATGGAACAATTATCACAAAACGATGAAGGAGAAGAAGAACATGAAAATAACGGAGAAAGTAGCAACACTATATCACACAGCGAGGGGGTTAATTAAGATGAAATTTAGTTTTAAACGTGCAAAATTTAAACAAGATGATTATTTAGTACAAACTCATATGAGAATGGTTATTACAGAGGTTGAAACTTTAGAACAAGTTCCTAACTTTGGAAACTTACGTGAAATGGTTAAGTTAGCAGTTGAGGAGTTCAAGCGAAAAGAAGCAGAACTTAAGGCAGTTGAAGAAGTGGCCACACCTAAAGAAGTTGTAACTGAAGCACCAAAAGAAGTCGTTGTTGCTTCTGCTCCAGTAAGTGAACAACCTAAAGTGGAGGAAGTACCAAAAGAGGTAGTCACTCCAATACCAACAGTTAACGAAGCACCAAAAGATAATACTGAATCAGAAAGAAAAGAAGAGCATGCATTATAGCATGTTCTTTTTTACGGGGTAGTCTAAATGACGAACTATATTTTGCAATTTATATTGCAGCTTTTTACAGTAGCTATTATTCCCTTAGTTAAGATATGGTTTGACAATAGCAACAAACAAATCACAAAACAATTTGAACAGCTAAGTAGCGAAGTAAAAAGCACGCAGGATAAAACAGAAAAGCAACTTGATAAGGTAAGTATGGAAGTAAAGAACACGCAAGATAAAGTCGATGAAGTAACACAAATAGGACTACATAATCGGAACTCAAATAAAAGCATCATGTCTTTCAGGTTACATAAAGAATTTAGCGAGGCAATAGAACGTGGATATACTACAAGTGAAGATTTATCAGAATTAAGTGGTTTATATAAGAGTTACGCAGAAATCGGTGGTAATGGTAAGATAGAAACTTTATTTAATAGATTTGCCAAGTTGCCAATAAAAAATAGGAGATAGAGAAGATGAAAAAATTAGTCAGAACAAATTTAACTAATACTCCTAGTAGACGTGGAACAAAAGACTTAAATATTCAATTCTACTCACACGATAAGAACAATGCTGGATTTGAGTTTGTCGTGAAAAATGAAACTGATCTATCTCAATACACGGCTAAAGTACTATTCAAATTTAGGGATTCTAATTCCACATGGCAAGCTAATGGGACTATAGAAGGTAATGTAGTTAAGGTTAGCTTCAATACAGATTTAATCGCTAGGTGTGAGGAGGTATTAGGATTTCTATTCCTAGACAGTGATTCAGATTCGCTGGATATATTCAAGTTTAAATTCAATGTTGTATTATCTGAAATTGATAAGGGTGAGGCAGAAAAAAGAAGAATTAAACATGTAGAGAATATTGAATCTTTAGATGTTGTGACACGTGCCGAACTAAAAGATTATTTAGCTAAACTTCAAATAAGTGGTGGAGTTGATTTAAGTAATTATCTAACTATAACTGAAGCAGAAAAAATTTATGCTACTAAGAATGAAATCCCTAGTATAAATGGCTTTGCAACAACTAGTGATATTACTGAAGCTAAAAAAAGTGTTATAGAGGAAATTAAAAATCTAGGATATGCAAAAACTACAGAAGTTCCTGCAGCATATAATGATAGTGCATTGTCAGAACGTGTCAGTGATCTTGAGAAAAAGGTTGATAAGGATACCGTATATGATGACAGCGATTTAAAAAATAGGGTTAAAGCATTAGAAGATAGACCTACTACTGCAAGCACATCTTATGATGATTCTGAAGTAAAAAAACGTTTAACAGACTTAGAGGGTAGACCAACTGGCACAACTTATAATGATAAACCTTTAAGGGATAGAGTAAGTGCTTTAGAGAATAAGCAAGATAATGACACAGTATATGATGACAGTGAATTGGCTGGACGTGTTACAAACCTTGAGAATAGGAACAATCAACCAACGGTCGACAGTACAAAATTTGTAACTAACAAAGCCTTAACAGCTATGAATTTTGTATCTAAAGATGAATTAAACATTTTGAAACCTAATCAGACACTATCACTTAACAATAATACGTTAAGTATAAGTGGAGGAAATAACGTTGAATTACCAACTAGTAAGCCGTTAACAGGAAGTGGTACTCCCGAGGGGAAAGTAATAGCAAATCCTGGAGATACTTATGTAAATAGTAATGTATCATTAGGAGATTATTATTATTACAAAGAAAGAAATCCTGGTAAAAATACAGGTTGGAAAGTCTTGTATGGAAGTATGGGCGTTAACATTAACCTAACAACTGGGGGAAGAATTAGATTTGCACGCGAAAATTATTTTGTAAATGTATCTATAACTGATTTAACTATATCTTTAGAAGCGTTAAATAGTGGACAAGGACGTGATTTTTATCAAGAAGGAGAAAACGTAGTAATCAGATTTATACCAACCAAAAAATTTGATGCAAGAGAAAGTATTATCCCTCAAGGTTTCAGACCTTCGGGGAATTTCCTTGTGCCAGCTTATTCAAAGAGTGGAGATAGTATAGGACTATTCAAGTTTGAGCAAACGTATGGAATTGTGAAGTTGATTTTGAATGATATCAATAAAGATAGTATTACAAGCGAAATGCTAAAAGGAATCAATTCAGGTTTAATTGTATATCCAACGCAAGAGGCTTGGATGACAAAATTACCATAGAAAGGGGGTGAGATATATGCCAGATTTACAAACAGCATCAGTATTTCTAATAGTAGCATTATTAGGAATGCTAGGTAAATTTTTAAAAGAGTCTAAATTCTTTCCAGATGAAATGATACCTAATATTTTAGGAGTATTGGGTGGATTGATTGGAACGATTCTATTCAAAGATCCTACTGCAATTGCCTTAGGCTTTAGTGCAGTTGGGGTGCACCAATCTTATAGACAAACTGTAGGAAAAAATAACGAAAACAAAACGGAGGATAAATAATGGTTAAAACAATTGAAATTATAAACGAGGTAAAACGAATAGCGAATTTAGGTATCGGAGTAGACCAAGACGGAGCTTATGGAACACAATGTGTCGATGAACCGAACTATCTATCAGTATTATTTTTCGGGAAAGCCTTATGGGGTAATGCTATTGATCTATTAAATAGTGCTGCTACATTAGGGTATCGTGTTGAATATAATGAAGCAGGGAACTTAGACAGTAGACCTAAAGCTGGAGCAGTATTTGTAATGGACACTACATATATCTATGGCCATCCATATGGACACACTGGAGTAGTAATTGAGGATAGTGATGGATATACTATGAAAACTATTGAACAAAATGTTGATGGTAATGCAGATGCATTATATGTTGGAGGCCCAGCACGTTATATGGAACGTAACTTTGATGGGATTGTAGGTTGGTTCTACTTCCCAACAGACGATACAGAAGTTGGAGAAGTTAAATTAAATACTGATTTACAGTCTTTACCAACAGTACGTGTATATACTGTAGGAGTAGACAAACTTAATATCAGAAATGCACCATCTCTAAATTCAGAAGTAGTAGGAGCTTACGAAAATGGAGAAGAGTTTAACTATATGGAATTTTGCTATGCAGAAGGATATGAATGGTTATCTTACATCTCTAATAGTGGAGAAAGACGTTACGTAGCTTCTATGAACCTAGAAACTGGAGATACTCACGGAACGTGGAGAGAAAAATAACTAAATAGATCTTTACAGCCCTTACTTAATAAGTAGGGGCTTATTTTTTTATGCAATTTTTTAAAAAGTTTTAAAATATCTATTGACATTATACCTTATATAAGGTATAATTAATAATGTAAAGAACAGGAGGGATAAAATGATAGATCAAGCGATTAAACAAATAGAAGAATTATTCAACAGTGATTTAACTGATTATAGAATTTCAAAAGATACAGGATTGACACTTAGCGTTATTCAAAATTACCGCAGTGGTAAGTATGAATTAGAAAATATGAGTTTTAAAGTAGCAAAAAAATTAATTAGATATTCGGAGGAATTAAAAATGAGAAATTATGATAAAATGATGGTTGTAATTAATGAATTAGTTTTAGAAGACGAAGCATGGGTTGATTTTTGGTTCGAAGACAAACCAAACGACATTACAACATCTTACAGTGTAGACGAGTTAAAAAGCCACTTAGGACATTTAGAAGAAGAAGACTACGAGAAACTAGTTTTTCAAGTAAATTTTGATGACGAAGACTTAGATAGAAATTATCAATTTTACTTTAGCATATATGACGACGTAGTTAATAAAAATGAATTTTGGTTAAATTTACTACACAATACAAGATAAAAATGAAGCCCCAAAATAAGGGGCTTTTTTTATGCGCAAAAATTGCGCAAAAAGCATTAAAATACTTATAAAAAATGTTCATACCATAAACTTATATATTGAGTATTAAGTGTTCACAAATGCTATTAGAAAAGCGGTTAAAGGTAGTTAATGGTTTTATATCGAATTTAAAAATTGAGTATTTTTCGATATATTCCATTATTTATTATTATATGTTGAAGATGTAAAAGTGCTAGTTTACATTATTGAATATTTATAAAATCTTGTTATTTTTAAAGTAAGTAGTTATAAGTTGATAACGTTTTAATATTGATAATCTCTATCAGTGGAATTCATTTGTTGTTTTAATAGTATTAGTATATAATCTTAATTGAAAATATACATATTTAGGAGAACAAGAATGAAGTTAGAAGATTTTACAGAACAGGAACAAAAACAGATTAAGAAAGGTCTTACTTTTTCAGTAATTAGTGATAAAGAGACTGCAGAAAGAATACTTTCATTAGTTCCTGAAGAATTAATGAAGAAGATTCCATTTTTCGTAAGAAAACATGCTAATACACGTACTGTTAAGAGAATTTCTATTGAGTATCCAGAGCTTTATGCAGCAGCTCAAAAAGAAGGAGAATGGCCAGAAAAAGAAAAAGAAGAGCTACGTCAAATTATTACAGCGATTTTCCAAGAAAAAATGAATAAACACCAAATTAAATAATATATAATTTAAAAATTATGGATATTATTATATACCAGAATTAAAAAGTAAAGTAGAATATTTACCTTTTTGATTCTGGTATTTTTGTATTGTAAGTTATTAAAATAGGTTCATGCTTGCTCATTTTTCTTAGATATATTATAATAAAAAAGATAGATTAATAAGTATATTGTAATTTTTAAGAAAGTTGATAAGGAGAAAATTATGTTTAGTACGAGAAAATATTCGATTAGAAAGGTTTCAGTAGGCATTGCTAGTGTTCTAATAGGTATCGCTGCGGGATCTCTTGGAACAGCTTCTGCACACGAAGAAACAAACAATGTTGTTGTGAGTACAGAAGTTAACCACGATGTTAATTCAGAACATGTAAACAAACCTGTTTTAGAAGAACCTGAAAAAATAATGTCTAAACCTGAATTAGCCCCAAAACCTGTAGAACCTATTGCACCTCCGGTGTGTGAAGATTGTAAACATGAAGAAAAACCTCACGTGGGAAATGTAGGTGAAAAACCTATTTTAGAAGAAGTTGAAAAAACGAAACCTGCACCTGAAGTGACATCAAAACCTGAAAAACAAAATGTAACGACAAAACCAATAGCAGAAAATCAAAAAGAAGATAGTTTTATTAAATCTATTTTAGAAGATAAGATAGATTGGAATTCTATTGATGAGAAAGAATTTATAAATTATTTATTTGCTGATATTAAAGTCGATAAAAAGAAAGAACAAGAAATAAAAGAAGTATGGCTAACTAAAGTTAATCAGTTGTTATCAGTTGCTCCTAATAATATAAATCTTCAAAAGGTGAAAGCTATTTTAGAAAATTCTTTAAAGGGTGATTCTTCAGTGAAAGTAGAAAAACCAAAAGAAGAAAAAGTAACTGAAGATAAGAAAGATAATAAAGAATCTGTAAAAGAAACTGATAAGAAGGATACTCCTAAAGAACAAACTGTTCCTGAAAATAAACAAGAAGTTCCTAGTAAAGAGACTCCAAAAGTAACTTCAGATAAAAAAGATTCATCTAATGATAAGAAACAAGAAACTTCAGAGAATAATAATACTCCGGTTAAAAATAAAGTTTTATCTGCAACATTATCAGGACGTGATGTAGCTGTATCTTTTGATAAAAACAAAATAAAAGCTGACGATGTCTTTGTAGGTGCGATAAATGATGAAAAGTTAAATAAAACTATTATTGAAAAATTAGGTAGTGAATATAAAGTTATTGAAGTTTTTGAAATTCATTTCAAAAAAGATGGCAAAAAATTAGACAGTGATGCTGAACGTACAGTTAAAGTGTCTGTAGTGAAAAATGATAATGCAGAATTAGAAGTTTATCACATAGCAGATAATAATGTTTTAGAAAAAGTTGAAAGTAGTTTTAATGATGGTTCACTACAATTCAAAATAAACCACTTTAGTAAATTTACTATTTTAGAAAGAATTAGAGTAGGGGCTAAAGATTTAGAAAGTCGTGTTCAAATAGTAACACCGGTTAAAGCTGAGTACAAAGAAGAACACAAAAATGAAAATTCTAATAATAATGGCACTAATTCTAATAAAGTAGAAAAAGAAACTTCTAAAAAAGAAAAAGAAGAGTTACCAAAAACTGGTTTAAAATCAGAGCAGACTATTAGTATGGCGCTATTAGCTCTAGGAGCAGCAATAGCGATTAGAAGAAAACAAAAACAATAGAATCTATTAAATTAGAAATAAATAAACTCGAAATTAGGAAGTTATCCTAGTTTCGAGTTTATTTTTCATTTATGAATTTATGTCCAATATATTGAAAGATCCTCACCATTTTATTTTCTAAAGGAGTTTTGACTCTGAAAAAAAAGTAGTGGTCTCTTTTATCTTTTGATTTATTAGCAGTTAATCTGAAAAAGTTACTATTGTTATTTGCCATTAAACTTAGAATATCATCTGTTAAGAATGTCAAAGGTACATTCAATGCAGAATATTTATAGAAATCTTTTTCGAATTGATCATAATTACTACTAAAATAATCAAATTGGACTTCATGTTGGTTAAGTTTGTTCATAGTCTAATTCCTCTGCTAATGAAACTTTTAGAATGTCGCTAATTGAAATTTTCAGTATGTTTTGTTTAGTTGAAAAATAAATAGTATCGTTATTACAATCAACAACTTTTCCTAGATATGGTTCACGTTGAGTTGTGGTGTATAAGTACGATAAACCTTTAAAGAAATACAGTTGGTTTAATAGTAATCTTTTTTCGTCTTCATCCATATTGTTCGAAAAATCTATAGTGTCACCTTGCGTATTAATCGCGGTAGTGTGTTCTGAGATGAAAAAGCCCATCCATTTAGCCATTCCACGGTCAGCGTATTCTCTTGCAGATTTATAAGGAAGATAATTTCTATTTATCATATTATTCCATCCATGCCACCAGCATGACCTCCTACTAGTTTACTTCTTTCTTTCACACGTGAACCTTCCATTAACATACTTCCATTTTGAACTGATAAGAATCCGTATTTATCACGTATAATATCTAGTGTTTTATCAATTTTTCTTTGTTTTTCAATAGCTTCAATATCATCGAATAACGTATAGATTGTAAGATTATCATCTATTAGGTTATCATATCTAACTGCAATAGAGCGTACCGCACCACCATCATATTTACTTCTAAAAAGTGATATAACATGATTGGTTAATTGTTTTGTACTTTGAGTAGGATTAATCTTTTTAGATGCATTAATAGATTTTTTACTTTCGATTCTACTGTAGCTGATATGGATATGTACGGATTTTGCCTTTTTCTTAACTCTTCTTAATCTTATGGCCACTTGTTCTGCCATTTCTGATAAAACTAGTTCTATTTGTGATTTGATCTTATAATCTTTAGGGAGTACTTGTGAGTTACCTAAACCTTTTGATTTAGGTTTATAAGGTTTTGAAGGTTTGCTCTCATCGATTCCATTTGTGTGGAACCATAATTGAACTCCAATTATTCCGAATTCCTTTTTTAATATATCTGGATTAGCATGTGCTAGGTCTTTAACAGAATATATTTTTAATTTATTTAATCTTTTTTCCGTTCTGTTTCCTATTCCCCAAAAGTCAGTAAGTGTAGGGATATTCCATACTTTTGTTTCAACATCTTCATACGACCAATTAGCACGCATAGTAGGAGTTTTTTTCGCTTCATTATCTAGAGCGAGTTTTGCCAAAAGAGGATTTGCATTACTCATTCCTATAGTTGAGTAAACGCCTGTTTTTTTCCATATATCATGTTGGATTTTTGCGCAAATTATGTCTAATTTTTCTTTTCTTGTTTTTGTAGAATCTTTTATGAAGTAATTGAGAGATTGCGTTAAATCGATAAATCCTTCATCTATAGAATAGGGATGAATATCCTCATCTGGAACATAATTTTTAAGTACGTTGAGTATCTGTATATTTTTTTCGATATATAGTGTCATTCTTGGCGATACGATGAGTGTTTTTCTAGCCCAAGCTTCGACATGATTGATATATTGTTGAGTTATTTCAAGTCCTTGTCTTTTTGCGTTATAAAATGAGAAACGTCGTGTGTTAATATCGAAAGGAAGATCATAACTTCTACCTACATTATTTTTTCCAAAGACTTCTTTGAAAATAGGGGAACTTGCTAATATTAAACCGTTAGAGTTATCGCTTCTGCTCATTACACAAAGTGAGGTTGTTAAAGGATTAAGTCCACGTTCTACGCATTCTACACTTGCATAAAAAGATTTCATGTCTATAAATGCTATGTCTGAATGAGGTTCTAATGTGTAATCGATTATTCCCATATTATTATACCTCTTTTATAGGTTTAAATGAATCTGTAACAACTCCTACTATATTTACTTCTTCTATCGGTGCTATTATGTCTTTGTAGTCGTCATTAATAGAAACTAGACGAACTGTATTTTCTTCTAGAAAAACTTTTTTTATGTATGTTTCCTCATTATAGACTACTGCATAAACCAATCCGTCAAAATCGTATCCAGTTTTTTTAATCAAGGCAACATCTCCGTTGTGGTATTTTGGTTCCATAGAATCTCCATCAATCCAAGAAGCTATATCATATGATATGTCTTTGTCGAAGTAAACAGTATCGAATTCATAATCTTCATAGTAAAAGTTACCTAGACCAGCTGATAATTTTGCGTGAACTTGGTATTTATATAACTGAGAAACATATAGCTCGCCAGCTATAGTCAAAAGTTTTTTTTGATTTATCTCGTTTAATTGGAGATACTTATTAACTAGCTCATATTCTGATTCAAAGTAAGTAGTCTCTACATTAAAGTAAAGTGCTAGTTCATCTAAATTTTTTTTATTTGGTATATATTTTCCTTTTTCCCAACTATTATAAGCGGCACGAGTAACACCGAGATGTTCAGCTACTGCAGTTTGAGAAACTTTTCGTTTAGTACGTAAGGACTTCAATCTATTATTACAAAACATAACAACCTCCACATAATATTTTGTAAAGTTATAACTTTACAAAATATTATAAATGATTATAAGGAATTTGTCAAAAGAAAATAAAAGAGGAGTGACTCAAAAATCGTAATTTCGAAGAAATCGATTTTGTAGAGTCACTCCCTCTCTAAAGAGTGTATTAAATTTATGGATTCATATTAACTCGGTGCCATTCGTTTATAACATAAGAAATTTGTCCTACTTGATCTAATCCGACAAGGTTTACTTCTTCAGTAGCAGGAGTAGCTCCTCCTAAACCTGCAGTATATAAAGCTATAATGTAAGGTGTTTTCTCATAAACAATAGCATCAACATTTAGTGCTTCTTTAACATATCCAGGTTTCTGTTCTATCACCAGATTTGGAAGATAGCGTTTGTAGTAATCTCCTGGGAAAGATTCACCAATATACGCGCGAATGTCTTTATATTTTTCTCTATTATCCCACAAGTGTTGTAGTACTTGAATATAATAGTTAGTTGTTGTTTTATTTTCGGTACTAAAGTTTTTTAATTCTGCTTTAGATTCACCGTAGTTGCTATACATTTTGTATACTTCATTCATACCTCCAAGGCGATCGGCAAGCGCGTATGCAGGAGTATTTTCTGAATGAACTAATGAATAGTATTGCATTTGGGGAATAGTCATAGCCCCTTTAAAAACTTTAACATATGTATTGTGCTCACCATCATACTCATAGTAAGTGTTAGTGATGTCATATCGTTTAGTCATAGATAAGTTATATTTTTCAAAGTTATCTACTACTAACATATTAAGCGGTAATTTATACGTAGAACCAGCTGTCATTGGTTGAGTTTCATTCATTTCAATTAACTCACCAGTTGCTAGGTTTTTATATGAAAAAGCTATCTGTGAATTTTTTATCCCATATTCTTTTGCATATGCTTGTATAACTTCAGGTAAAGTCATATTAGCGTAATCATAATATAAACCATATGCATTCATAGTAGGGGTATCAGCTTTCATAACAGCTTGCTTTTCTTCTAAGCTCTTACCTTTTTTTTCTGGTTCTTTTGGTTTTTCTATATTGTCATGATTATCTTTTGTTGTATCGTTTTGTTCATTGTTTGTATTAGTATTGTGATCGTTATTTTTCCAATATGATTGTATATATTTAAAGTCGAAAAAGTTAATGTTGTGGGTACGTCCATAATAATACAAACTAGCAATTGCTACAGAGAATAGTAGAATTACTGATATTATAATTTTTTTTATTTTTGACATACATTCTCCTGTATAAACTTATTTAATTGACTTACTAATTATAATGAAATATGGTTTAAAAATCAAGAAATAGATAGTTAATATAATAATGTAAATTTATGAAAATAGTGAAAGAGAAATGTTGTATTTGTAAGAAGACATAGCCATATGTATAACTTCGAAATTATAATAAAAAATGAGATTTATTATAAAATATTTCTAACTGAAATCAATAATATAAATCAATAAGAAAGTAAATAATTTAAAAAGAAAATTGCTGAGATTATAATATTATTTTGCTATCATTATGTATAAAATTATGGTAATATGATATGAATTAGAGATTAAAAAAAAGGTTAGGAGATTTAATGACGAAAAATAATCAAAAAAGATTAATTATATTTTTTATAGTGATGTTTGGCCTTATTGCGAGTGGTTATAATAGTTTTTTGAAACCTTTGGATAGTATGATTATTAATTCTATTCAAGGTTTAGAAAATCCAGTACTTACAAGTATATATTTAAATACAACAAATATAGCAGATCAGAAACCTAGTGCAATAATAACTGCTATAATAGTTATTATTTTATTTGTGAGTAAGTTTAAAAGAGAGGCTCTATTTTTAACTCTTACAATGGGTACGTGCGGCATAGTGATGGCGTTTATTAAGATTATTTTTAATCGTCCTCGACCTAATATTCATCGTTTAGTTGAATTAAATAGCTTAAGTTTCCCTAGTGGGCACACGACTGCAGCAACAATAATGTATTTAACATTGGCGTTAATATTTATTAAATTATCGAAGAAAGGAAATAATAATTATTTTCCTATTCTTATAGCGATAATAGGAATTTTATTTATAGCGACTTCTAGAGTATATTTAGGAGTACATTATCCGACGGATACAATGGCCGGGATGTGTTCAGGTAGCGTAATAGTATTAACTTATAATCTTATCTATTATAATAAAAAGTAGAGGTGAGGTAATATGAAAAAAGTTTTATTAATAACAGGTTCATTTGGAAATGGGCATCTTCAAGTATCAAAAAATATTAAAGAAACATTTGAAAAATATTATGCTGATGAGGTTGAAGTTATCGAAACAGACTTGTTTTTACAGGCTCATCCGAATTTGACACCAGTTTTAAAAAAATTATATTTATATAGCTTTTCATATTTTAGAGATGTTTACGGGTATTTATACTATGCAGGAAAAAATCATAGTAATATCTCTGCTTATAGATATTTTAGTTCTGAGTATTTGAAAAAACTAGTAAAACAAGCTAAACCAGATATTATTGTCTCAACATTTCCAACTCCAGCTTTATCATTATTGAAAGATAGTAAGATACCGATAGTTAATATAATAACGGATTATCATTTTCATAAAAGTTGGTTAACTAAAGGTACAGTTAGATATTATGTAGCGACGGATGAAACTGAAAAAGAGTTATTGAAGTTAAATGTAGAAAAACAAAAAGTTAAGAAATTTGGAATACCAATCGCTGAAAAATTCGATAATAAAATGGATGTTGAACAATGGTTGGAAGATAATAAATTATTTATAGATAAAAAGACAGTTTTATTATCTGCTGGTGCTTTTGGAGTATCTACTGATTTTTCAAAACTTATTGGGAAAATATTGCTGAAAAATAACGATACTCAAGTAGTAGTAATCTGTGGTAAAAATAGAAAATTGAAGAATGAATTAGAAATGAATTACGCTGAACAAGAAAGGGTTAAAATTCTAGGCTATACTGAAAATATGAGAGAATGGATGCAGACTGCTGATGTTCTTATAACTAAGGCAGGAGGAGTGACAGTCTCTGAAGCATTAGCAAGCAATGTTCCGTTAATTCTTTTTAACCCAGTTCCTGGACAAGAGATGGAAAATGCTATCTATTTTAGAAAAAATGGAATGGCAAAAATTGCTGAAAATTTAGAAGAGGTACTAGATTGTTTAGAAGAACTGTTTTCTGAAAATAATATTAAGAAGATTAAATGTAGTATGACAAAAAATTATTTACCTCATGCAAGTTATAATATTTGCAAAGACATTATGGAGATTCTAAAGGTGAATAGAATATAATATAATATTAATTAATTTTATGAATGCTCTGAGCGAGGGTGACTCGATGAAATGATTTTTCTGAAATCATGATTTTTGAGTCACTCCTTTTTTATTTTGTCAAAATAGCATGTTGAATATATAAGATTAAGTTGTAATTTCGTATGTCAGCTGAGTAGAGTTAAGTGCGGTTTTTACTTATTTGTTGATGTGGTGAACTCTTATCTTGTCTTTTTCTCTTTCTATTGTTATGGTATAATAGCATATAGAGTGAGTCGTTAGAAAACATTCAAGGGATAATACGACAATTAAGAAATAAAGATTAAAATAAAAAATTTAGGAGATAAGAGTGAGAGTAGTTTTACTTTGTAGATATGATGGTAGTAATTACCATGGGTTTCAAATACAACCAAATAATAATACAATTCAAGAAGAAATTGAGAAAAGTTTAAAGAAAATTAATAAAAAAGATGTACGACTTTACATGAGTGGAAGAACAGATAGCGGTGTCCATGCTTATGGTCAGGTATTGCATTTTGATACTGATTTGAATATTCCAGACGAAGCATGGGTTAAGGCATTGAATGCTACTATTCCGAAAGATATTAGAATAGTGGGGGCGACGTCAGCTTCAGAAGATTTTCATGTTAGATATAATAGTATACAAAAAACATACTATTATAAACTGTATATAGGAAGAGAAGTGGATCCATTCTTATTAAATTATGTAGGTAAACATAGTTTTGACTTTAATTTCGAGAAAGCTCAAGAAGCGTTACAATATTTTATTGGAGAACATGATTTTTCATCATTTTGTTCGAAAAATTCTAGTGTTGAGGACAAGGTTAGAACAATATATAGTTTAACTATGGAAAAAGATCCAGTTAACCCTAATATTGTAAATTTTGAAATTACTGGGAATGGTTTCCTATACAATATGGTTAGAATAATTATAGGAACTATACAAAATGTGGCGTCTGGCAAATATGAAGCGGAGTATATAAAAGAGATATTAGAGAAAAAAGAACGCCAATTCGCAGGGCCTAAAGCTGATGCTGCAGGATTGTATCTTAAAGAAGTAGTTTATGATGATGATAAAATAAATAAGTTTATAAATAATAGTTTAAAAGCTTATTGTAATAAATAATGGGAGTGACTCAAAAATCGTGATTTCGAAGAAATCGATTTTGTCGAGTCACCCCTGCACAGTTTATTAGATATCTAAAAAGCTTTTCTAAAGCGATTTTAGATATCAATAAACCACTGCGTCTATGAGTTCTCATATGAACTTTTTTCAAATTTTAGGACTTTTGGGTCAACCCCGAGAGAAACCGAAGCGAAAGTTCTCTTTAAGAAAAATGAAAATGATACAAATATATTTGAATAGCTATCCGTATTTAGTTTGAGAAAAATCGGGATATTTGATATAATATAAGGATATTCTGTAGAAAATTAGGTAATAAAATGATAAAATTTGAAGATGTTTTTTTTCAATATTCTAGTTCTAAAAAGACTGCATTATCAAATATAAATTTAGAAATAAAAGAAGGGCGTTGGCTTAGTGTTTTAGGGAAAAACGGAAGCGGAAAGTCAACGCTTATGAAGTTGATTTATGGACAGAATTTAGCAACTTCTGGGAAAGTAACTTTTAATAATAAAGAGTACAATAAAGAACTTTATGATGATATAAAAAATAAAATAGCTATTGTTTTCCAAAATCCTGATAATCAATTCGTAGGATCTACTGTAGAAGAAGATATAGCATTTGGACTTGAGAATAGAAATGTTCCTCAAGAAAAGATGGATGAGATAATAGATAGAGTATTAGAAATTGTTGATATGACGGACTATAGAAAATATGAGCCCTCATCATTATCAGGTGGGCAAAAACAAAGGGTGGCAATAGCATCTTCGCTAGCTTTAGATCCTGAGATTTTAATATTGGATGAGGCTACGAGTATGCTAGATCCTAAAGCTAAAAAGTCTATTTTAGAGTATATAAAAAAAATAAATAAAGAAAAAGGAATAACTATAATCTCTATCACTCACGATGCAGAAGAGAGTGTTTATTCAGATGATATTGTCATATTAGAAAGTGGAGAAATAGTTTATCAAGGGGGTTATACAATGCTATATGCTGACACTGAGATTTTGGAAAAATATAGCTTAGAGGTTCCTTTCGTAGAGAGAATAAAAAAAGATTTAAACAATTACCTGAATCAAGAAATATTTGAAATAGAAGAAGACGAGGGGAGTGTATTAAGAAAAATATGCAAATTAGTTTAAAAAATGTAAGCTATACTTATAATTATAAGACCCCATATGCTAGAGAAGTCTTAAAAGATATAAACTTGAAGATAGATGAAGGAAGTTATACAGTAATAGTAGGTAAGACGGGTAGTGGAAAGTCTACCCTTATAGAGCATATTAACGGCTTATTATTACCTACAAAAGGAGAAGTAGCAGTAGATAATATATTGATTACTAATCCACAGAGTAAAAAAGAAAGAAGAGAATTGGCTAAAAAACTGAAAATATTAAGACAAGATGTTGCGGTGTTATTCCAGTTTTCTGAACAGCAATTATTTGAAACAAGCGTATTAAAAGATATTATCTTTGCGCCCTTAAATTACGGAGTTGAAGAAGAAAAAGCTATCTCGAAAGCAAAAGAATTAATAAAATTAGTAGGACTTGACGAAAGTTACTTAGATAAATCTCCTTTTGAATTATCAGGAGGAGAGATGAGGAAAGTTGCTTTATGTGGTGTACTTGCCTTAGAACCTAAAGTACTAATATTAGATGAACCTACAGTTGCTCTAGATTATCAGAGTCGTGAGGAAATCATGGCTATGGTGAAAAGACTTAAAGAAGAGTTTGATATGACGATAGTACTTGTAACCCACAATATGGATTATGTATTGGAATATGCGGATAAAGTTTTCGTCTTAAAAAATGGAGAAATTAGTTTTGAAGGAAAGGTGGAAGACCTTTTCTTGAATGAACAGGTACTCAAGGAGAATTCATTAGAATTACCAGAAGTATTGAAGTTTTACAGAAAATTAGAAGCAAATAATATAGCATTGAATGTATTTCCTAGGAAATATGATGAATTAATTAATGCTTTAAAAAATAAGATAGGAAGTAGTAGAAATGAATAATTCGTTAATAAGCAAGTATATTCCATTAAATACTATTGTTCATAATCTTGATCCGCGAGCTAAAATATTTTTTGTAATTTGGTACTTAGTAGATGTCTTTATTGCATATAATGTGTTAGAATTTCTTATCTTAATACTAATGCTACTAGCGATAGTTATACTATCTAAAACGAGTCCTGCATTTTTAATTAATAGTGTAAAAGCTATTAGCATACTAATTTTATTTACTTCATTGATTCACCTTGTTTTTAATAAAAAAGGTACCATGTTGTATGAAGTACTAGGTTGGAAGATTTATAGTGGTGCACTTTTAGGAATCGCATTGATTACAGTTAGGTTTATTTTAGTTGTTGCGATAATGGTTGTCTTTATGGCTACTACTTCGCCAACAGAAATAACAAGTGCTATAGAAAAGAGTCTTGGGTTTCTACAGAAGGTAGGGGTGCCAATTTCGACTTTTGCGTTAGTATTATCTATTTCACTTAGATTTATTCCGACTATATTAGAAGAAACTAATAGAATAATAAATGCTCAGGTTTCACGTGGTTCAGATTTTAATGAAGGAAGCCTAGCGCAGAAAATAAGGAAGTTTATTCCTATACTGATACCACTATTTATAGCTACTTTGAAAAGAGCTGATGAGCTTGCTACTGCAATGGAAGTAAGGGGTTATTCTACTACCGGTGTAAGAAGTAAGTATAAAGTACTAAAATATAATAAACTAGATTATTTAAGTTATATATTAATAATAGTTATTACAATATTTATAATGTTAGTGTAATATGAAATTTTAGAAAGGAGATAGGATGGAAACTGAAATAATTAATATTTCGAAAAGTGAAAGTAAAGAAGAGATATACAGTAAGTTAACTGAGTATTATAAAAATGGAAAGCTTGTAGCTATTCCAACAGAAACTGTCTATGGCTTAAGTGCTAACGCTATGGATGATGAAGCGGTAAGTAAGATATATGAGGCAAAAGGTCGTCCGAGTGATAATCCACTGATTGTTCATTTTTATGAAATGAGTCAGCTAGATAATATCGTTGATTATAGTGATGAAAATGTTAAGAAACTGATAGATAAGTTCTGGCCAGGGCCGATGACTTTAATTTTAAATGTTAAAGAAAATAACGGTATTTCTAAAAAAGTTACTGCGGGCTTAAATACGTTAGCTGTAAGAATGCCGTCTAATATTACTGCTCGAGAATTATTAAAAGAAACTAAAGTTCTATTAGCAGCACCAAGTGCTAATACAAGTGGAAAGCCATCTCCGACAAAATTTGAACATGTTTATCATGATTTGAATGGGAAAATAGATGTAATAATTGAAGATGAACAATCGGATATTGGTTTAGAAAGTACGGTTATTGATTGTACAAGATATCCGCTTGTTATTGCGCGTCCCGGAGATATTACTAAAGAAGATATTGAGTCTGTACTAGGAGAAGGTAGTGTGAAGTATAATGAAGAAGTACTTACACAAAATGCCGCACCTATATCACCAGGAATGAAATATAGACATTATTCTCCTGAAGCGGAATTAGTATTGTTTAATGATTCATTTGAAAATTTAATAAATGTTTTAAAAAACAAAAGTCAAAAAACAGGTTTTATTACATATAAAGAAATGGAATCTAGAGTTAATGATTTAAATGTTTCTATAAAATATTTAGCAGATAGTGAGAAAAGTGTTGAACAATCTAATAAAAATTTATATAATATTCTAAGGGAGTTTGATGAGGAAAAGGTAGAGGAAATTTTTATACTACCAATCGAAGAAACGAAAGAGAATAAGGCTTTGTTGAATAGACTTAATAAAGCTATAAGTAAAAAGTAAAATAGGAGATTTGTAATGAAAAAGTTATATGTAGTTATACCTTGTTACAATGAAGAAGAGGTATTAAACGAAACTGCAAAAAGATTAGAAGTTAAAATGAATTCTATGATAGAAGAAGATTTAATTTCAAAAGATAGCCGTGTTGTCTTAGTGAACGATGGTTCAAAAGATAGAACATGGGAAATGATAGAAGAACTTCATGAAAAAAATCCATTATTCAGTGGTATTAACTTAAGTAGAAATAGAGGACACCAAAATGCACTTTTAGCAGGACTTATGACTGTTAAAGATCACTGTGATGTAAGTATTTCTATGGATGCTGATTTACAAGATGACATCAATGCTATGGATGAAATGATGAAGAAATATCTAGCTGGTGCTGATGTAGTTTATGGTGTTCGTTCTGCAAGAACTACAGATACATTCTTTAAACGTTTCACAGCTGAAGCTTTCTATAAAGTGATGGAAAAATTAGGCGCAAATACAGTGTTTAACCATGCTGATTATCGTTTAATGAGTAAACGCGCGTTAGAAGGGTTAGCTCAATTCAAAGAGGTAAACTTATTCTTACGTGGTATCGTTCCTATGATAGGATATCCAAGTGACATCGTTACATATGAACGTGCAGAAAGATTCGCTGGAGAAAGTAAATATCCATTATCTAAGATGTTAGCATTTGCTTTTGAAGGAATTACTTCTTTATCTGTAAAGTTAATTAGATTTATTACTATAGGTGGAGCATTAATGATATTTATTGCTGCGATAGTATTTTTCTACACATTGTATAGTTACTTTGCAGGATTTGCAAGACCAGGATGGTCAAGTTTAATGATATCAATGTGGTTTATTGGTGGAATGATTATGATTTCACTAGGTATTGTGGGTGAATACGTAGGTAAAATCTACTTAGAAACAAAAGGACGCCCAAGATTTATTGTTGAAAAATTCTTAAACGAAGAGAAAAACGAAGAGGAATAATTGACAATGAACAAGGAAATATTAAATAAATTTTCTAACTTTTTAGTAAAAGTTATAGCTGTAATTTTCGTAGTGCTTATGGGGATAAACTCTTTATTAGTATTAACAAAAACAGCGATATTTCCGAAAGATTATCAAGAAACTTTATATTATGAAAATGATAGTGCTATACTAAATATTATGTTCCTTATAATATTTAGTATAGTTATCTTAATATTAGCAAGATATTTAAAGAAAATAATAAGTGTCCAAAGATTGGTATTGATGGTTATGATCTATGCGTTTATTGTTAGTATCTTGTTTGCAATATTGAGAAGAGACTATGTTCAGTTTGATCCATTTAACGTAATAGATCAAGCTAATAATTTCATAAGAGAAAACTACAGTGGTCTTGATAAAGGAAATAACTATTTATACATATATTCACATCAAATTACAACAGTGTTTTTATTCCAAATTATACTGTCATTATTTGGTAGAGCAACATTTATTTTATATATAATGCAAAGTTTTTCAATCAGTTATATTATCTTTATGTTATATAAAATATCTAATATAATGTTTGATGATGAAGATACAAATTATCTAGTTGTAATTCTTAGTGGTCTATGTTTTCCGTTAATATTTTATGTTGCATTTGTTTACGGATTATTACCGGGTATGTTTTTAACATTACTGGCTTACTATTACTTTATAAAGTATACTAAACATAAAAAATGGTATATGTTGGTAATAAGTGCTATTAGTATTAATGTTGCGATACTATTTATAGGTAATAACTTAATACATATGTTAGCTATATTCTCAGCGGCAGTTATTTATCTTATTAGAGTAAGGGATAAAAAAGTCATTGCGTTTATAATCAGCTGTTTATTTTTAATGACTGCATCTAAGAGTTTAATCTATAATTATTATGAAGTAAAAAGTCAAAAATCAATAGCTGATGGTGTTCCTAAAATCACATGGATAGCGATGGGGATGCAAGAAGGAGATCGTGAAGCTGGTTGGTGGAATAGATTTAACTATGATATTATGCCAGAAGAAGATTATGATACAAATCGCATAACGGAAATTTCTAAAGATTCTATAAAACAAAGAGTAGAAGTATTTAAGAAGAATCCTAGATATGCTGTAGATTTTTATCAAAGAAAATATGAAAATCAGTTTATAGAACCAACATTCCAGAGTTTATTGGTAACTGCACCTCAAAGGAATTTTGATAGTGAAACTAAGTTAGAAAAAGTGAAGGACTTTTTTGTAAAACAAATTTACTTTGACGAAACGCATCACGTACTTACTTTTATTATGAAGGTATTTCAAGTATTTGTGTATGTATTTTCTGTAGTATTTGCAGTAAATATGTATAAGAAGAAAAAAGAAATATTAACTATAATTCCAGTTGCTTTTATTGGTGGAACGTTATTCCATATGATATGGGAAGCGAAAAGTAGATATGTATTTCCGTATTTTGTATTTTTAATTCCACTTGCTGCATACGGATTAATAATTGTAAGAAATAAAATAACTGAATATAGAAAAAATAAAGAGGAAAAAAATGAAAAAGGTAATATATAAAGCTTTTATCATAACGTTATTGGGATTAACAGTATCTGTTCCGGAGGTAAAGGCTAACGATGTTTATGTACCCTTTGGAGAAAAGAAATTTACAGAAATTGAAAATAGCGAAAAAATAGATTTCGATGATCTTAATCTTAAAGAGGCTTTAATAGAATACTATAAGTTTCATATTAATAAAGACTTTAAAGGTGAGGAAATAACTGTAGGTATGATGGAACAATTTACAAGTCTGTCATTACCTTGGAAAAACATTTTTTCTCTAAAAGGTTTAGAATACGCTGTTAACTTAAAAAATCTAAATTTATCTAATAATTTTATCGAAGATATTACACCATTAGAAAAATTAGTTGAATTGGAAGATTTAAACCTTACTAACAATAAAATAAAAGATCCAAAGAGTTTGGCTAAATTAACAAAGTTAAGACAATTAGTGCTTAGAAAAAATTTAATGAATAATTTAGATTTTTTAAATGATCTAAAAGTAGAATCATTAGATATTTCTATGAACAGTGTCTTAAAAGATTATATTCCAAATAATTTAAAACTAGAAAATCTAAGAAGTCTAAATATTTCAGGTATAGGTTTAGATAATATATCATTTTTAAAAAATGCAGGAAAACTTGAGAGTCTAGTTGCTGAAGAGAATGCTATTAAAGACTTAACACCATTGGCTGAATTGAAGTCTTTGAGAACTTTATATTTAGATAGAAATAATATTAGCGATATTACTGCGCTTAAAGATTTAGCAAGTTTAGAAGAACTACTATTGTATAAAAACAATATCGAGAATGTAGATGCGTTAAAAGATAAAAAATATCTATATCGATTAATGTTAAATGATAATCTAGGTTTAAAGAATATAGATGCATTGAAAGATGTGCCAAATATTTCTAGTATAGATATATCCAATACTTCAGTAACCGATATTACAGCATTAAAGGATGCTAAGTATCTATATTATATCGCTTTGAAAGATACTAAAATCAGTGATGATGATATAACTGCATTCGAGAAAAGTAATTTAGAAGTCAAAAAGTCTAATAACATAGATAAAAAGATAGAGATAGTAAAAACAGAAGCTGCGAAATATTTTAGTATTAAAAATTATATTTTTATGGTGTTAATACTAATTTTAACTGTTAGTGGTATTAGAAGCTACTGGAAAAAAAAATAAATAAAATGCAAAAGATAGATGAGTTTCCCCTTGAAATTCATCTATCTTTGTGCTAGAATTACATTAATGAAATAAATCAATGTATACTTAGGATAAGATATATATTTAACTTATTTAAGAGAGGGTATGGTGCTGAAAATACCTATAAGCAATATATGTTACTACCTAGCTAATAGTATTAACATAGTTAGTGAGCTTTATTCACAAAGAGGAAGTACATTTACTTCGAATTTGGGTGGTACCACGAAAAGATTCGTCCCTTCTTTAGTTTCGGCTAGAGAAGGGACTTTTTAATTTTTGAGTAAGTTAGACTAAGTATATAAAAAAGAAGGAGACCTTAATATGGCTAAATTAGTTTTTCCAGATGGAAATGTAAGAGAATATGATAATAAAACACCATTAGAAATCGCTGAAAGTATTAGTGTAAGTCTTAAGAAAAAAGTGATTTCTGCAAAATTAGATGAAGATTATATCGAAGTTAACAAACCGATAACAAAAGATGGTCGCTTAAAACTTATCGTTGCAGATGATGAAGATAAAGATAGTTTATATGTATTACGTCACACTTGTGCACACGTATTAGCGCAAGCATTAAGAAGATTATATGGTAAAGATGTACACTTCGGTGTTGGGCCAGCTATTGATGGTGGATTCTACTATGACTTTGATGCTGAATACAAAGTATCAGAAGAAGACTTTAAAGCAATTGAAAAAGAAGTTAAGAAAATTATTAGCGAAAACTATGCAATTGAAGGTCGCGAAGTAAGTAAAGAAGAAGCTTTAGAAATCTTTAAAGAAGATCCATATAAAGTAGAATTAATTAATGACCTTCCAGCTGATGAAGTTATTACAGTTTACACACAAGGAGACTTCACTGACCTTTGTCGTGGTGGACACCTAAGTGCAACTTCAAAAATTAAAGAATTTAAATTATTATCTGTAGCTGGTGCATACTGGAGAGGTAATAGTGATAATAAAATGTTACAACGTATCTACGGAACAGCTTATTTCACTAAAGAACATTTAGAACAACACTTAGTACGTCTACAAGAAGCACGTGAACGTGATCACAGAAAACTAGGTAAAGAATTAGGAATCTTCACTACAAGTCAAAAAGTTGGTGCTGGATTACCATTATGGTTACCAAATGGTGCTACTATCCGTCGTACTATCGAAAGATATATCGTTGATAAAGAAGTAGAATTAGGATATGACCACGTTTATACTCCAATTATGGGATCTAAAGATTTATATATTACAAGTGGACACTGGGAACACTACCAAGAAGACATGTTCCCACCAATGGAGATGGATCACGAAACAATGGTACTTCGTCCAATGAACTGTCCTCACCACATGATGGTTTATAAAAATGAACGTCACTCATACCGTGAACTTCCAATACGTATCGCAGAGCTTGGAATGATGCACCGTTATGAAGCAAGTGGAGCAGTAAGTGGACTACAACGTGTTCGTGGTATGACTCTAAACGATGCTCACATTTTCGTACGTCCAGATCAACTTAAAGATGAATTCAAACTTACTGTAGGACTTATTGAAGAAGCATATAAAGATTTAGGTATTAAAAACTTCAGCTACCGTCTATCATACAGAGATCCAGAAAATACTGAAAAATACTTCGATGATGATGCGATGTGGAATAACGCTCAACAAATGTTAAAAGAAACTGCTGACGAGTTAGGTTTAGATTATGTTGAAGCTGAAGGAGAAGCGGCATTCTACGGACCGAAACTTGACGTTCAAGTAGAAACAGCAATCGGAAAACAAGAAACATTATCTACAATTCAATTAGACTTCTTATTACCAGAAAGATTCGAATTAGAATATATTGGTGAAGATGGAAAAGCTCATCGTCCAGTAGTTATCCACCGTGGTATTGTATCAACAATGGAAAGAATGGTTGCTTTCTTATTAGAAGAGTACAAAGGAGATTTACCAACATGGTTATCACCAAACCAAGTACGTATTATCCCAGTAAACAATGACTACCACTATGATTATTCTAAAGAGATCATGCAAGAACTTAAAAAAGCTGGTGTTAAAGTAGCTATCGATGATAGAGATGAAAAACTAGGATATAAAATCCGTGAAGCAGCAAGTAAAAAAATTCCATATACATTAGTAATTGGAGATAAAGAAGTAGAAAACAGAAATGTTAACGTTAGAACATTTGGTTCACACGATCAAAAAGAAGAAAGCTTTGCTGAATTCAAAGAAAATATCTTAAGAGAAATCAACGAAAGATTAATCGAGAAAAACGCATAGTAAAATAGGGCGTGACTTAAAAATCGTGATTTCGGAGAAACAAGATTTTGTCGAGTCCCCCCCGCACAGTTTATTAGATATCTAAAAAACTTTTATAAAGCGATTTTAGATATCAATAAACCACTGCGTCTATGGTTTTCGTATGAACTTTGTAAAATTTTAGAATTTTTGGGTAAGCTCATAATCATAATAAGGAGAGATATAATGTTAACTCAATTAACAAAAAATGTAAAAAAAGGTCAAGTTAGAGTAAAAATTAAAACTACTCACGGAGATATGACTTTCAAATTATTTGAAAAAGATATTCCAAAAGCAGTAGAAAACTTTTTAACTCATGCAAAAAATGGTTACTATAAAGGTATTATTTTCCACCGTGTAATTAAAGACTTTATGATTCAAGGTGGAGACCCAACTGGTACAGGTATGGGAGGAGAATCAATCTGGGGACATAGTTTCGAAGATGAATTCTCAATGGATTACTTCCACTTCTACGGTGCGTTAAGTATGGCGAATGCTGGACCAAACACAAATGGAAGTCAATTCTTTATTGTTCAAAATTCTCACGTAGATGCTAGAACCTTACAAGCACTTGAACAAGGTGGTTGGCCACAAGAAGCTGTTGAAGGGTATGCTAAACTAGGGGGAACTCCTCACTTAGATCACCGTCACACAGTATTTGGACATTTAATCGCTGGAGCGAAAACTCTAGAAAAAATTGCAGCTGTAAAAACTGGAGCCCAAGACAAGCCAGTTGAAGAAGTTGTAATTCTTGATATAGAAGTTAAATAAATATAAAAACGCAAGATTAAATGATTTAATCTTGCGTTTTTATATGGGATTGTAGAAAATAATCATTATATAATTTTAGAATTTAGATTTGAAAGATTAGGGTAATTTAAGAAGCAAAAGGAAAGAATTATTTAGAATGAAATATTATTAGTTAATTTAAAATTTACTTTAAATTAAATTAAAAAAAATAGAAAAAAACACTTTCAAATTGACTATTCATGTGATATAATTATGAAAGTTTGAATATAAAAAAAGGAGAAGAAGAATGGCAGAAAAAACAAGAGTAAAACCAATTCTAGATGTTCATGAAAAGCCTAACTTAGCTCTATGGGTAACGTTAAGCTTACAACACTTATTCGCAATGTTTGGAGCGACAGTGTTAGTACCAATTTTAACAGGATTACCAGCAAGTACTGCTTTAACAACATCAGGTATTGGAACACTTACGTATTTATTAATAACTAGAGGTAAAATTCCTGCGTATTTAGGATCTTCATTTGCCTTCATTAATCCAATTATTGTACTTTCAACTACTCACAGTGTTGAAACAGCAATGCTTGGTGCATTTTTAGCCAGCTTAGTTTATGGTGTTGTAGCAATGTTAATTTACAAATTTGGTGTAAATTGGCTATTGAAACTTTTACCACCAGTTGTAGTTGGACCTATTATCATTGTTATTGGACTAGGAATTGCTCCTACAGCAATCAATATGGCGATGTATAAAACAGTAGATGGAGCTAAAGTTTATGACTTAAAATATTTCTTAGTAGCTCTTATCACATTAGCGGCAACAATCTTCTGTTGTGTAGCTTTAAGAGGATTTGCAAAACAAATTCCAGTATTATTAGGAATTGTATTTGGGTACATTGTAGCCGTATTTGCAGGACTGGTAGATTTCAAACCGGTTATCGATGCTCCTTGGTTTAGCTTACCGAAGTTCACTATTCCATTTGTAACATATACGCCAGAGTGGAATATTGCAGCATTAGCAATGGTACCTATTGCTATAGTAACTATTAACGAACACATCGGTCACCAAATGGTATTATCTGAAGTAGTAGGAAGAAATTTCTTAAAAGATCCTGGTTTACACCGTTCAATTTTAGCTGATGGAACAGCGATGATGTTTGCATCACTTTTAGGTGGACCACCAAGTACAACATATGGTGAAAACATTGGGGTTCTTGCTATTACACGTATCTTCTCTGTATTCGTATTAGGAGGAGCGGCGGTATTCGCACTTATCTTAAGTTTTGTAGGTAAGTTCTCAGCTCTGATCTCTACGATTCCATCACCAGTTATGGGTGGTGTATCGATCTTACTATTCGGTATAATCGCTTCAAGTGGACTTAGAATGTTAGTAGATGAAAAAGTAGACTTAAGTATCAACAGAAACTTAGTAATTTCATCAGTAATCATCGTTTTAGGTGTTGGTGGAGCAATGCTGAAATTCGAAAGCATTAACTTCGAACTTCCAGCAATGGCTCTTGCAGCTATCAGTGGTGTGTTATTAAATGCATTCTTACCAAAAGAAGATAAAAAATAGAAATTAATTAAATAGCTAGTAACTTATCTGAACAAGTTACTAGCTATTTTTTTATGAAAAAAATATGAAGATTTAATTTATAATAGTAAAGTCTATTTCTAAGTAGGGGCTAGACTATTTTAATCTCCTTTTTCTAGTAGTTTTGAAAAACTAGGTAAATTCCTAATATTTTTATTGAATAACCAAAATAGAAAAATACTGAAAATTAATAATGAAGTAATAATGATAATAGTCTCTATGTTATATTTTATACTTAGTACTCCTGCTAATAATGCTCCTAGCGGACTAAAGGCTATAGACAAGCCAATCATAGTAGACATAGCAACATCTAATTTATCCTTACTTACAATGCATTGGATCATTGTTTGAGAATATGTATTTAAAATTCCAATCAATATCCAACCAAAAAGAAATAATGAGAAATTTATAATTTTGTTTGTAATGGAATTATTGTTAATTATGCTAAGTGCTCCCCAAGATAGACCTATGCCTAGTGTGAATGTAGTGTATAAAACTCCCAATCTTATATTTTTTAATATCTGACTGTTAGAAAGAAATGCTCCTATTAGGATACCAAGTCCAGATGCACTAAGTAAAACTCCATAAAAATAACTAGTTTCCGAATACTCAGGAAGTAGAGTTAGTAATGAACTGGTAGAAAAATTAATTATTATTATTCCAATTAATAATGGTTTTAATAAAGGAGTATTCCAAATTTTTATACCACTACTTAATTTAGAAAAGTAGTTTTCTTGTATAGTATTAGTATTTTCATTTTTAGATAAATCATCTGATAAGAAGATGAATAAAGTACTATTAATAAAGAATGTAATACTATTTATTATGAATGCAAATATAGTTCCGAAAATTGAAATAATATATCCACCTATTGAATTAAAGAGTGCATCACTACCTTGGTAAGCTATAGAAAATAATGAATTTGCTTTAACTAAATCTTCTTGTTTAACTATTTTTGGAAGTAAGGCAAGTTGAATAGGATAAACTATTTGATTAATGAAACTAATACAAACTATAAAAATTATTAGCATAGTAATCTGCAATTTATTTACGTAGATTAGATAAGTAATAACGAGTAATATTATAGCTTGCAATAACTGTGAAATAATTAAAAATCTCTTTACATTAAACTTATTGATTATTGGTGAGATAAATATTTGTAATATAGCGGTGAATGATATTAAAAATAAGGTAATACCACTATAAAAGGTCGATTTAGTTAATGTATATATCAATGTTAAAGTAGCAATTGAATATATGCTGTCACCGAAGTTGGTGATTAAACGACCGAATAGTAAAAGTGAAAAGTTTTTATTTTTAAACATAGTGTCCACATCCTTTATAAAATTTTAAACGTTAAAAAATATTTGACAGTATTAGTATTATTTAACAGCTCTTAACGAGCTGTAGAAATAATACTAATACTAACACTATTTTTATCATCTGAGGAGAATTTTTTCTCTAGTTTTTTAACTTCATTCCAGAAATCTTCCATGTCTTCTTTATTTATATTAAAATTAACTGAAGTATTGTTAAATAAGTCGTTAAAGATACTAGGTGAAGGTACAAACGCTTGTGCAGTCGGTAGATAGTATTTTTGGATTATACCATTAATTGTATCTGTATCAACTACTTCGATAAAATTATTTTCCTCTAGAATATTAAGGTGATAGTGTATTTTAGTTCTATTAATTTTTAATAGTTTAGCAAGTTCTTTTGAGTTTTTCTTTTCTGTACCGAGTGTCGTAAGAATATTTATTCTTAAAGGATCAGAAATAACCTTTAACTTCTCGATATCTGTAATATATTGTATATCTTTGATAATAATCATCCCTTTCTTACTAATATTATATATCTAATTCTCCTAACTGTCAATTAAATTTGAACGTTATAAATATATTTTTTGTAACTTTAATAAATTTAATGAAGTTTAATTAAACAATAGTTTGACTACCTCTTTTATATCTGATATAATTTACTAGGTATAATATTAGTAAGATTTTACTATAGTTACAAAGTAGAAATAAAAATTTAAGGAGAATGAAATTGAAAAAACTATCAGCAATTTTATTAGGTTTGCTTGGAATGGTAACATTGTCAGGTTGTTCAGCATATGACAGATCTGGCACATTTTATGAAACGTTCGTAAAACCGATGGATATATTTTTAGCAAAAATTTATGAGTATACAGGAAGTTGGGGTTGGTCAATTGTAATTATAACACTGATTATCAGATTATTAGTACTTCCATTTATGCTACACAACTATAAAGTACAAAATAAAGCAAGAAAAGGACAAGAATTAGCTCGTCCAGAGTTAGAAGTTGTACAGAAAAAACAACAAGCTGCTAAAGAAAAAGAAGCTAGAGCTATCTCTAATGAAGAAAAAATGCAAGCACGTAGTGAACTTATGGAACTACAAAGAGAACAAATGGCTATCATGAAAAAATATGATGCTATGCCTATAAGCTTAGGTGGATGCTTACCGATTCTTATACCTTGGCCATTCTTAATGGCAATATTCTACACGCTAACAAATCCATTATATTCAGCAGGAATTGTTGATTCAACATTCCTAGGAGTATTTAGTCTTGGTACACGTTCATATACATTGCCAATAATCGCGTTCATAGTTTATGCTATTCAAACAAAATTAAGTATAAAAATGATGCCACAAACTGTGCAACCTGGGCAACCTGGAGCTGAACAAATGCAAATGATACAATGGATATCACCTGTAATGATTGCAGGTTTCTCATTCATCGTAGCTGGAGCAGTAGCCGTGTATTATATCGTTGGGGGATTATTCATGATATTCCAAACATACCTAGGACATGCTTTATATCCGCCGTATAAACCGGAAAAACAAAAGAAACAAGCTTTTGACCCTGAAAAAGTTACATTAGTTTCTAATAAGAAAAAACGTAAATAGTTTATTAAATCAGTAAACATTAGAAGTATTGTTTACTGATTTAATTTTTTTGAAAAAAAAGCAAGAAAAGTTATCAATATAGTTGACGTCATGGTATATATGTGTTAGAATTGTATTGTTGTGTAGCTCCTAAATAGCTACTACAACCGCACGTATAAGGTAAACAAGAGAGAAATCCACCTTATATGGCGAGTCTTAGTAAAAAATATTTAAGGAGGTGCAGATATGTACGCAGTAATTAAAACAGGTGGGAAACAACTACGTGTTGAAGAAGGACAAACAATCTTAGTTGAGAAATTAGCAGCTGAAGTTGATTCTACAGTTACTTTTGACGAAGTAGTATTAGTAGGTGGAGAAGCAACAAAAGTTGGTGCTCCTTTAGTAGCTGGTGCGACAGTAACAGCTAAAGTAGTTGCTCAAGGTAAAGGTAAAAAAATCACAGTATTTAAATACAAACCTAAAAAGAACAATCACCGTAAATTAGGTCATCGTCAACCTTTCACTAAATTAGTAGTTGAAAAAATTAACGCTTAATCATGATTAAGGTGGAAATCGTAAAAGAAGTTGAAGTTATTAAACAAGTAACAGTTGATGGGCATGCTGATTATGCTGAACATGGTTCAGATATAGTTTGTGCAGGTGTTTCTGCTGTAGTATTCGGTTTAATAAATGCAGTAGATGCTCTAGATGAAGATGTACAGTTTGATATTTCAGCAAATGAAGATGTAACTGGGCATTTAACATATAGATCGTTAAAATCTACAGATAAAGAGCAACTTCTACTAAATGCAATGTTAGTTGCATTAAAAACAATTGAAGAAAATTATTCAGATTATATAACTATTGAAGTAAGAGAGGTGAAATAGACATGATGTTACAATTAAATTTACAATTCTTCGCATCTAAAAAAGGGGTAGGTTCTACTAAAAACGGACGTGACTCTGAATCAAAACGTTTAGGTGCTAAAAGAGCTGATGGTCAGTACGTAACTGCAGGTTCTATCTTATACAGACAACGTGGAACAAAAATTTGGCCAGGAACTAACGTAGGAAAAGGTGGAGATGATACACTATTCTCACTAGTTGACGGAGTTGTACGTTTCGAAAGATACGGACGTAGCCGTAAAAAAGTTTCTGTTTATCCACAAGCTTAATAAGCATTATAGAAAAAGGTGTTTACATTTATGTAGATACCTTTTTTATTTTGCAAAAATATTAGTGTCATATTAGTGTTTTTTAAGTAATTAATGTAAACATTTGTCATAATATTTTAATATTTCTTGTTTCAAATTTTTGTTGTACTTTTAAAATATATATGGTAAAATTTACTTGTGTGTTATATGATACACGCAACATATACTAGGAGGACAAAAAAGTGTCAGCACTTTGGCAAGAAATTTTATTTTCTTTTTTAGGAGGTCTTGGTTTATTCCTATTCAGTATTAAATACATGGGGGACGGACTTCAATTAATAGCCGGGGAGAAAATGCGATATGTTTTAGATAAATATACATCTAAACCACTTATGGCTGTCTTAGCCGGAATTATTGTTACGATACTTATTCAGTCAAGTACAGGAACAATCGTAATTACTATAAGTTTAGTAGGAGCTGGATTATTAAAAACGAAACAAGCAATTGCTATTGTAATGGGTTCTAATATCGGAACAACATTAACATCATTCATTATCGGATTTAATATATCTAAATATGCGTTACCTTTATTATTCTTAGGAGCAGCATTTTTATTCTTCACTCGTGCTAAAGTTGTAAATAATATTGGTCGTGTAATTTTTGGTTTTGGGGGGATTTTCTATGCCCTAAAAATGATGTCTACAGCAATGGGACCTATGAGAGATATGTCTTGGTTCCAAAACATATTAACGCATATTAATGATAGTGCGGTAGTAGGGGTAGGAGTAGGTACATTTTTAACAGTATTAATTCAATCATCTGCAGCGACTATTGCGATTTTACAAAACCTGTATGCAGACGGAGCTTTAAGCCTAACTGGTGCATTACCAGTGCTATTCGGGGATAATATTGGGACAGCGATTACAACAGCTGCATTAGCAATGGTTGGAAGTAATATTGCTGCTAAACGTGTAGCAGCATCTCACGTATTATTTAACGTTATCGGTACTATTATCTGTTTAATAGCGTTAGTACCTTATGGTGCTTTCATTCAATATTTAGAAACAACATTAGGTCTAGAGCCGAAAATGACTATTGCATCTGCACACGGTACATTTAATATTTTAAATACAATATTACAATTCCCATTCATTAGTCTATTAGTGGTTATTGTTACGAAAATTATTCCAGGTGAAGATGAGCAAATCAAATACAGTACACAATATCTTGATAAGTCATTAGTAACAAGTGCACCAGCGGTTGCATTAGGACAAGTGCAAAAAGAATTTGTTGAAATGTTAATTTTATCTAAAAAAAGTTTACGTAACTCAGTAGAGTACTTTATGAATCGTGATGAACAATTACGCGAAAAAGGTGAAACTTATGAAGATGCAATAAACAATTTCGACGAGCAGATGACAGATTATTTAACTCTATTATTTAGGGAAAAATTAAGTCCAAAAGAAGGTTTAATTGCTTCAACATTATTAGATGGAACTCGTGATGTTGAAAGAATTGGTGACCATGCTAGAGATATAGTGTTATCAGTAGATTATCAAATTAGAAAAAAACTGAAGTTTTCTGATGCTGCAAAAGCAGAAGTTCAAGAAATGTATGATCTTTGTAATGATGTAATTTTAAAAACTATAAAATCACTAGAAGAAAACAACATAGCATTAGCAGGTGCAGCGTTAGCAGCTTGTGAAAATATTTATGCACTTGAAAAAAATGCACGAAAACAACATACTCAACGTATGAAAGATGGAATTTGTGAAATTCCAGCGGGAGTAGTGTTTATGGATTTAATCCAACACTTTACTCGTGTTTGTGAACACACTAGAAATATTCTAGAAAAAGAGATTCAAGGTCATTTATAATTATGTCAAATAAACAAAAAATATATATTATATTATTTGTTATTATGTTGTTAATAATATTAGTTTTATATAAACTATATCAATTACAATTAGTTTAGAAATTAATAAACGAAAATATAGAGAAATCAAAGTTATTTCTACTATGTTTTCGTTTTTTTTCTTTGTAAATACTAGCATTCATGATATAATAAGGTAGTCGATTTATATAAAGTTTAAGAAAATATTGAAAGGAAATAAACATGTTTCAAGATAAAAAAGTTTATACAACACAATGGGCTGGAAAAACATTAACAGTTGAACTAGGCGAAATGGCTCGCCAAGCTAACGCAGCAGTAGTAGTAAAATACGGAGATACTGTTGTATTAACAACAGCTGTTGCCTCAAAAGAAGCAAAAGATGTTGATTTCTTCCCGTTAACAGTTAACTATGAAGAAAAAATGTATGCAGTAGGGAAAATTCCAGGAGGATTTTTACGTAGAGAAGGACGTCCAGGCACAGAAGCAACTCTAGCTGCACGTTTAATCGATAGACCGATTAGACCATTATTTGAAGATGGATTTAGAAACGAAGTACAAGTTATTTCTACTGTATTATCAGTAGAGTATGATTGTGACCCAGTAATGGCAGCAATGCTAGGAAGTTCACTTTCACTATCAGTATCAAATATTCCATTTAAAGGACCTATCGCTGGAGTAACAGTTGGATATGTAGATGGAGAATATGTAATTAACCCAACAGTCGAGCAAATGGAACGTTCTACAGTTGATTTAAAAGTAGCTGGAACAAGTGACGCTATTAACATGGTTGAAGCAGGAGCTAAAGAAGTATCTGAAGAGATTATGTTAAATGCTATAATGTTTGGACATGAAGAAATCAAACGTCTAATCGAGTTCCAACAACAAATCGTTAATGAAATTGGTCAAGAAAAAATGGCTGTAGAGTTAAAGGTTATTGATGAGACTATTTACAATGAAGTACTATCAATGGCATTAGCTCAAATGAAAGAGGCAATTGCTATTAAAGATAAACAAGCACGTGACGAAGCTATTTCTGCTGTTAAAGAAAAAGTTCTTGAAGTATTCGAAGAACGTGTAACAGCTGAAGATGAGCTAGATATCGTTAAAGAAGCAAAATTATCATTAGATAAAATCGTAAAAGATGAGGTTCGTCGTGAAATCACTGAAGATAAAGTTAGACCTGATGGACGTGCATTAACAGAAATTAGACCTTTAGCATCTAGAGTGGATGTATTACCAAGAACACACGGTTCTGCATTATTCACTCGTGGACAAACTCAATCTTTAGGAGTTGTAACATTAGGTAACTTATCAGATGAACAAATCATTGATGACTTAACTCAAGAAGAAAACAAGAGATTTATGTTACACTATAACTTCCCAGCATTCTCAGTTGGTGAAGTAGGATTTAGTCGTGCTCCAGGCCGTCGTGAAATTGGTCACGGTGCTCTAGGGGAACGTGCATTGGCTCAAGTTATCCCTTCTAAAGAAGATTTCCCATATACAATTCGTATTGTATCAGAAATCTTAGAATCTAACGGTTCAAGTTCTCAAGCGACAATCTGTTCTGGATCTATGGCTCTTATGGCAGCTGGGGTTCCGATTAAAGCTCAGGTAGCTGGTATTGCAATGGGATTAGTTAAAAAAGATGAACACTACACAATTTTAACTGATATTCAAGGTATGGAAGACCACCTTGGTGATATGGACTTTAAAGTAGCAGGTACTGCAGAAGGTATTACTGCGCTTCAAATGGACATCAAAATTGATGGTTTAAGTGAGCAAATCTTAAAAGAATCATTAGAACAAGCACGTGTAGGTAGATTACAAATTCTAGATCACATGAACAGCATTATTGCTGAACCTCGCCAAGAAGTTTCTACATTTGCACCAAAAATCAAAATTATTAAAATTAAACCTGAAAAAATTAAAGATGTTATTGGTTCAGGTGGTAAAGTTATCAATGAAATCATTGAAAAAACTGGTGTTAAAATTGATATCGAACAAAATGGTGATGTATTTATTTCTTCACCTGAAATTGAAGGAATTAATAAAGCAATTGAAATTATCGAAAATATTACTCGTGAAGCAGAAGTTGGTGAAATCTACTTAGCTGAAGTTAAACGTATTGAAAAATTCGGTGCTTTCGTTGAATTATTCCCAGGAGTTGATGCTCTAGTTCACATTTCTAAATTAGCTGCAGAAAGAGTAAATAAAGTTGAAGATGTTGTAAAAGTTGGAGACACTCTGAAAGTTAAAGTAATTAAAATTGATGAGAAAGGTCGAGTAGACGCAGCAGCTCATTTCTAGGAGAAATTTATGGAGTTATTTGAAAAAGAAAGACGTGGAATATATGTCTATTTTAAAAGTTTTAAAGACTTAAATAAATTAGAAAAATATGGGAACTTTATTTCTTATTCTAAAAGAGGAAGATATGCTTGTATATATGTTGATGAAAACAGATTAGGCAACATAGTAGAAGAACTTAAGAAAAAGAAATTTGTAAAAAAAGTAGAATTATCAGGAATGTCTGACTTACATTTAAGTTTTGAGCATTTAGATTCAAGTCTACAAACTAAGAAATAATAGAAATAGGGGGAGAATATATATTCTCCCTTATTTTAAGAAGTATTCAAAATAATGGTACTTTATAGTGAGGACAAATGAGAGTTATAGCAGGAAAATACAGATCTATAAAATTAAATGCTGTTGAAGGAATGAATACAAGACCAACAACGGATAAAATTAAAGAAAATTTATTCAATATGATAGATTGCTATGATTGTAAAGTATTAGACCTTTTTGGTGGAACAGGTGGCTTAGGAATAGAAGC
This sequence comes from Gemella sp. 20925_1_85, assembly GCF_041433735.1. Classification (NCBI taxonomy): domain Bacteria; kingdom Bacillati; phylum Bacillota; class Bacilli; order Caryophanales; family Gemellaceae; genus Gemella; species Gemella sp. 20925_1_85. The sequence continues at coordinate 90,724 of NZ_JAPWCC010000002.1, forward strand.
GTTAAGTCGTGGTGCTAAACATTCAACTTTTATTGATGGAAGTAATAATGCAATAAAAGTCATTAAAAGTAATATAGAAAAATGTAGAATAGATGCTACAGATTATTCTTTATATAGAAATGATTTCAAACGAGCATTGAAAATTTTCGGAAAGAAAGAGGAAAAATTTGATATTATTTTTCTAGATCCACCATATGATAAAGGATTAATAGATGAAGCATTACAATGTATTTTAGAAAATAATCTATGTAATGATGAAGCGTTAGTTATTTGTGAAAAGAGTAATACAGAAGAAATCACTATTACTGATAAAAAACTTGAAGTTATAAAAGAAAAACAGTATGGAATAACAGATATAGTAATCTTTGAATATATGGAGAAATAAAAATGAAACGAAAAATAGCGATTGTACCAGGTAGTTTTGATCCTATTACTTATGGACATATAGATATTATAAAACGAAGTTCAGAGTTATTTGATGAGATTATCGTAGCTATCTTGGTAAATCCTGATAAGAAATATTTATTTTCACTTGATGAAAGAGTGGAGATGATTGAAGAAACAATAAAAGATATTCCAAATGTGAGAGTGGACGCATTCTCAGGCTTATTAGTAAACTATGCAAAGAAGGTTGGTTCAAGTGTTATAGTTAGAGGTCTAAGAGCCGTATCCGATTTTGAATATGAGATGCAATTAACATTTATGAACAAAGCTTTGGATGAAGGAATCGAGACATTTTATATGATGGCTAATAAACAATATTCATTTATTAGTTCGAGTATTGTTAAAGGTGTTTCAGGTTTCGGAGCAGACTTATCGAAGTTCGTTCCTAAAAACGTAGAAGAGCGTTTGGAAAAAAAGATGAAAGAGAGAGGATAAAGGTGAAAAAAATCCTATTTACTGGAGGAGGCTCAGCAGGTCACGTGTCTGTAAATGTGGCTTTGATTCCAGAATTTAAGAAAAATGGGTATGAGATTTCTTATATTGGTAGTAAAACTGGTATAGAGAACGAAATGATAGGAAAGATTTCAGGAGTAAAATATTTTAAAATAAGTTCAGGTAAATTAAGAAGGTATTTTTCTTGGGAAAATTTTATAGACCCATTTAAAGTATTGAAAGGAATATTAGATTCGTTACTTATATTAAAAAAAGAAAAACCAAATTTTGTTTTTTCAAAAGGTGGATTTGTTAGTGTTCCGGTTTGCGTGGCAGCAAAGCTATTAAGGATTCCAGTAGTCTTACATGAATCAGATTTAACACCGGGGCTGGCTAATAAGATTAATATTAAGTTCTGCAATCATATTTTTACAACATTTGAAGATACTCAGAAGTTTTTACCGAAGGGGAAAGCCAGTTTAATCGGAGCTATTGTAAGAGATGATATTTATACAGGAGATAGACAAAGAGCTTATGAATTAACAGGGTTTAATGAAGATAGGCCTGTGTTATTGGTAATGGGTGGATCTCTAGGATCAAAAATTTTAAATGATTATATTTGGAATAATATTGATCAACTTACTGAAAAATATCAAATCGTTCACTTAGTTGGAAAAGGATTAATAAATAACAATATAGATAAAGAAGGGTATAAGCAATTCGAATTTTTATCAAAAGAATTGTTTGATGTACTAAAAATTACTGATTTTGTTATTTCAAGAGCAGGTGCGAATTCAATTTATGAATTTTTAGCTTTAGAATTGCCTCCGATTCTTGTTCCACTTGGAACTAATCAAAGTAGAGGAGATCAAATTGAAAATGCTAGATTCTTCGAAAAAAATGGATTTGCAAAAGTGGTTGTAGAAGAGGACTTCGCAACACTTCCTATTTCTCAAATTGATGAATTTTATAATAATTTAGAAGATTATAAACATTCTATGCAAGTTTATAAAAATGAAAAACGTGTGATAAATGACGTAAATGATTTTTATAATAAGATTTTGGATAAAGTAGGAGGTGAAATTTAGGATGAAGAAATTAAGTGTACTTACGTATGTGAAAATATTAGTTTTCATAGCGTTAGCAGTTGTCGCGATAAAATTTCCAAATAATGATTTTGATAGAGTAATTGCTGATCTACTTGAAATTAAAGTATTAGCTTTGCCAGCTAAAATAATATCACTTATTTTTAATGATAAGTTATTATTATTAATAATGATCTTATTAACAGGATTTTTAGTTTGGATAAAAGAGTTAAAGAAAGCTGTATTTATATTCTTTAGTGCAGGTTTTGGAGGATTCTTCTTATCAGCATTTAAATATAGCATTCAAAGAGTTAGACCATTACCAGAACTTCATGATGGTTTTAGTTTTCCTAGTGGTCACTCTACTTTTGTAGCATTATTTTTCTTAGCATTACTTTTTGTAATTAATAAAAAAGAAATACTAGCTGTAATTGCTACTCTTGCAATTATAGCAGTGCCAATTTCAAGAATGATTTTAGGTGCACACTTTATTAGTGATGTAACAGCCGGATTATTACTTGGAAGTATCATAGTTGACTTTATGAAAGTTTATTATGAAAATATCTATAATATATTAATGAGGGTATTAGGAAAGACAAATGAATAAATTTAAAAATAAAGAGGGAATAGTTGCACTTTGCTTGGCAATTGTACATTTTGCTCTATGGTATTACTTTGCTTACATTAAATTTGATGTAAATAATGTAAAATCATATAAGTATGTGTTAGGACTTCCCGAATGGTTTTTCTATAGTTCTATAGTAGTTAGTGTTCTGATAATCATCTTAGTTATTGTTTTAACAAATCTTTTACTAAATGATGAGATAAAAGAGGAGGAAAACAATGACAAGTAATTTAGATTATAGAATTCTAATTCTCTTTGTAACTATATTTTTAGGAATAATACTATTACCATTATTTATGAATCGTATTAGTAAAACAGAACAACATGGTGGTTTCTTTGAAAAGTATTACTTAGCAGATAGAAAGGTAAGTGGTATTGTCTTAGCGATAACTTTAATGTCTACTTATGGATCTGCCTCAACCTTTTTAGGAGGACCTGGTGTTGCCTATAAACTTGGTTATGGTTGGGTATTACTTGCTGTAATTCAAGTGGTAACGGGTTATTTTGTACTATTAGTTTTAGCTAAAAAGTTCAAAACTGCTGCCAAAAAAATAAATGCAATAACAATAAGTGATTATTTAAAAAATAGATATGAATCTAAAATAGTAGCTTTTATATCAACACTTGCTATGATTGTATTTTTAATTGCTGCGATGAGTGCCCAATGGGTTGGTGGAGCTAAGTTATTAACAGCCTTTATGGGAATTGAGTATAAGACTGGTATTGTTCTTATCTCAGTAATTATTATATTCTGTGTGGTATTCGGTGGATTAAAAAATATACTAATAACTGATATGATTCAAGGATTAATAATGATTTTCTCTACGATAATTTTATTATTTGCTGTAATTAATTATGGTGGAGGTATTGATCAAATTACAGCCAACTTGGTTAATATAAATGAAAAAATATTAACTCCGTTTGGAGCAAATGGTAGTTTAACACCAAGCTATGTTAGTTCATTTTGGGTATTAGTCGGAGTAGGGGTTATTGGTATTCCACAAATTGCTATTAACTCGATGTTATATAAAAATAAACGAAGCTTAAAACAGTCTATTATTGTTGGATCAATTGTTATCTTTATAGTAATGTTTGGAGTTCATTTAATAGGTGTTATGGCAAGAGGAGTATTCCCAGATATCAAAGACTATGATTCAGTTATTCCGATAATAACGTTAAAAGTACTTCCTTGGTATTTAGCTGCATTAGTTCTAGCAGCACCAATGGCAGCAATCATAACAACAGTAAATGCTCAATTCTTATTAATATCATCTGCTTTAATAAAGGATTTACTATTTAATAATAAATCTATTAAAGAAAAAATTACAGGTAAGAAAGTTCCTGTCTTTGTATATGGTGTTAATATTCTTGTGATTTTATTGATAATGTTACTAAGTATGAGACCACCTAGTCTAATAGTAAATGTTAACTTATTTGCGTTTGGAGGATTAGAAGCGACTTTCCTATGGCCAATTTTATTAGGATTATACTGGAAAAAAGCTGAAAAATACGGAGCACTTAGTTCTATAGTTTTAGGATTAGTAAGTTATATACTTATAAAAACTGTATATGTAATTAAATTTATAGAACCAGTAGTGATTTCGTTATCAATATCTCTAGTAGCTTTTGTAATAGTTTCATTATTAATGAGTAAAAAACAATTGAAAAAATAGTTATATTGTAATAAAATAAAAAATAAAGAGTAAGGAGGAATAAAAATGTCGAAAAAAGTTATAGTTAAACATACAGATGCTGAGAAATTCACTGTTAGTAATATGCTAACTGTGGGCAAAGAATATGAAGTAGTGAATGAAACAGAAGAATATATATTTGTAGTAGATAACAGTGGAAAAGTAGGTGGCTACTACCACGATTATTTTGAAGAAGTAAAATAATTCAAGGGGCGAAATGATGAAAAAAAATACTATAAAGAATACAGTACTAGTTGTATTATTTATAATACTAGCGCCACTTATTTTGGTGGGAGTTACTGCATTAGGAAATTCTCTTGGAGGGAAGACAAAGGATAAGGTAGTTCAAACAACAGAACAGACTGCTAAAGTCCCTGAAGAGACAAAAGCAGAAAATAATAAAGATATACCTAAAGCTAATGACTCAAAAGTAACAGAGGAAAGTACTACTAAAAAAGAAACACCAACTAATGGATCAGAAAATAGTGAATCTGAAGGAGTAGTAAGTACAACTCCTGTAGCAGGCCAAGATTATATTATTAAAGCTGGAGATTCATTATTCGCTATAGCATCAAAAGCATATGGAGAAGCTAATTCACAAAATGGTGTAGAAAAAATTAAAGAAGCTAATAATATCAGTAATAATAATATTGCAGCTGGACAAAAAATTCAAATACCGAAATTATAAAAAGAAATCATCTCATTTTTTGAGATGATTTCTTTGTTTATTATTTAATTCTACGTTTCGTAAAGATTGAGTAAATAATGCTTATTACTAATCCAACAAGTACTATAGAGATAGCCACATAAAACGCCTCTGTAAAATCTCCATTATTTTTAGCAGCAATTCCAGCAGCGTATTTAGGCGCAAAGAATGCAGCTGTAGAAAATCCTATAAAGACAATCCCGTAGTTAACTCCTTGGTTTATAGGACCGAATGTTTTCATTACTAATGGCGCGAAAACTCCCATAATTCCACCAAAACATAGACCAAGGAGAACAAGACCAACTGTCAGACCAACTGTAGTTCTAATGTTAACTAGAGTTAATAAAGAAATAGCAATTACCGAATAAATCGCGATAAGAGTCTTTTCATGTCCTATTTTATCTGAAACAACACCCCATACAACACGTCCAAATGTGTTAGAAAGAGCATAAATACTAACAAAAGTTGCAGCAACTGAAGCAGATAATCCGAACATAGTTTGGCTGATTACTGATGCGTTTGATGCTACCATAAGTCCAGAGAATGCTCCAATAGCAAACATTGAAATAATAAAGTAAAATGATAAACTCATTAACATTTGTTTCCAATTTTTATTAGCAGCCTCTTGTTTAATTTCTGCAACAGGTTGAATCCAACCTTCAGGTTGATAATTTGCAGGAGCAACTTTTATGAAGAATAGAGCTATTATAATAATTACTAAGTACACACTACCTAAGTAGATAAAAGCATTATGAACTCCATAATTAGCTATTAGACTATGTGCGATTGGAGCAGCGATAACACTAGCCCCTCCCATTGCTCCTGTAATTAAACCAGCAGCTAATCCTCTTTTATCAGGGAAGAATCTAAGTGCATTACTTATAATTCCAGAATATGCAAATGCTTGTCCAACACCAGATAACACGCCATAGCTAAAATATAACATTCCTTTTGTAGTAGCAAATCCAGTAAGAATAAATCCAACAGCAAATAAGATTCCCCCTAAAATAATAGAGATATTTGCTTTTCCTTTATCTGTAATAAATCCTCCTAGAATAGTAGGAATAGGAGCGATAGCAGCGTTAATAGTAAATGCTAGCATAACATCTGGCATACTCCATCCTTTAGAAACACTTAGAGGTTTTGCAAAAACACTAAATGAATATAGTGAACCTGCACATAGTAAAATTGCCATTGAGGCGAATAAGACAGTCCATCTTGTATTTTTGTTCATTTAATCATCCTTTCAATATATGTATTTGCATGATATTAAAAAATAATAATATTAAAAAAACGGCTAAGCTAAAGCTAGTCGAATTATTTTAAAAATATTATGATAACAGTTTATAAAAATTCTTATTTTAAAAATAGCAATTTTCGTTTTTAATATCATGTTTAATGAGTATATTCTAGCATGAATATTAAATGAAAGCAACCTAAAATGCTTTATATAAAAGAGAAAAATAAATTATATGAATATTAAGAATTGTATAGGTTGTTTTGTTTAAATATAATATATTTATTCTATAAAAAATTAATAGCTATAGTTATTAATAAAAATTATTAAAAGTTTGTTGCATTAAGCCTTTTATGATATAATGAAGTGTGTTACATTAGGAGGAATTATGTTTAAATTTTTTAGAAAAAATGAATTAGTGGAAAAAAATGACAAACAAGAGTTAAAAAAAATTCCGACACACGTTGCTATTATAATGGATGGTAATGGACGTTGGGCTAAAAAGAGAAATATGCCTAGAATTAAAGGACACTATGAAGGGATGCAAACTGTAAAAAAAATAACAAAATATGCATCAAAACTAGGTGTAGAGTATCTAACATTATATGCTTTTTCTACAGAAAACTGGGCGAGACCTAAAGAAGAAGTTAGTTATTTAATGGATCTTCCTGAAAAGATGTTCAGTAGTTTTATGCCGGAACTTATGGAAAATAATGTAAAAGTTGAGGTTATTGGTGTAGTAGAGAAACTTCCTGAAAATACTAGAAAAGCAGTAAATGATGCAATTGAGCAGACAAAAAATAATACTGGATTAAAATTAATCTTTGCATTGAATTATGGTTCTAAAGATGAGATGTTAAGAGCAATTAAACAAATTACTAAAGACGTGCAAAATAATAAATACAGTATAGATGAAATTTCTGAAGAACATGTGAGTCAAAATCTATTTACATCTAATACTCCAGATCCTGACTTATTAATAAGAACTTCGGGAGAACAAAGAATTTCAAACTTTTTACTTTGGCAAATTGCTTATAGTGAATTCTTGTTTACTAAAGTGGCATGGCCGGACTTTACTGAAGAAGAATTTTACAAGGCATTATTAGAATATCAAAGTAGAGATAGAAGGTTTGGAGGTTTAAATGAAGACTAGGGTAATAACAGCCATAGTGGCATTAATTGTTTTCCTACCATTACTATTTTTAGGTGGAGATTATTTTAAATTTACAACATTCGCACTAGGTGTAATGGCTATGTATGAAATAGTAAGAATGACTTTTAAAGAAACCAACCTAGTAGTTTTAGGGTTATCTTCTTTAGCAGGTGCATTACTATTTTTAAATGAAGAAATTACACAGTTACAACTTTATGGATTACTTTTTTTAATTTTAGTTGGTATGTTAGCGACTGTAGTTGCAACAGGTCATAAAATTAAATTAGTTGAAATTGGTTCGATTATATTTGTAACTGCCTATATTTTTATAGGATTTTATTGTTTGTTTATGATAAGAAACTTGAGCTTATCGCATGTAGCTTATTTATTACTTACAATTTGGTTTACTGATAGTTTTGCCTATTTTGGTGGAATGAAGTTTGGGAAAAATAAACTTTCACCGAAAATAAGTCCTAACAAATCAATTGAAGGTTCAGTAATAGGTAGTCTATCATCAATAGTAATAGCGTTATTGTTCTTCTATACAACTAATATATTTTCTAGCCTATTAGTTGCGATTGCTATTACATTGGTAGTTAGTGCCGTTGGTCAATTTGGTGATTTAATTGAATCAGCATACAAAAGAGAATATCAAGTAAAAGATAGTAGTAATTTATTACCAGGGCATGGTGGTATTTTTGACAGATTCGATTCTGTTATTCTATCAGCACCATGTTTAATAATATTACTAAGTTTATTTTAAAATATAGAGAGGGGTATTAGATGCAAGGTATTATAGCATTTATATTAATATTTTTTGTAGTAGTAACTATTCACGAATTCGGTCATTTTATAGTTGCTAAAAAATCAGGAATATTGTGCCAAGAGTTTGCAATAGGAATGGGACCTAAGATATTTCACAAAAAAATAGGGGAGACTAACTTTACGATTAGACTTCTTCCTGTTGGTGGATATGTAAAAATGCCGGATAACGTTTTTGATTTTAATAATGATATGTCGGTATATGACCTAAAAAAAGGAATGAAAATTAATTTAAAACTAGATGAAAATGATAAGGTCGAAAAAATAGTTTTAGATAAAAGTAATGATATGGATTTACTTCCATTAGAATTAAATGAATTTGATCTAACAGAAAAATTATTCGTAGAAGGTTTTGTTGGTGATAAAATAGAACGTTATGAAGTAAGAAAAGATGCATGTGTTGCATTTGGTGGAATGGAAGAGCAAATTGCTCCAGTAGAAAGAATGTTTTCTTCACACTCATGGGGGAAAAAATTCTGGACATTATTTGCAGGACCATTAATGAACTTTATATTAGCGCTAGCAATTTTCTTAGGTATTTCAATTTATAGTGGAGTACCATCTAATACTACGCGTTTAGGTGAACTAGCTTCTAACTATCCGGCTTACTCATCAGGATTAAAACAAGGTGATGTAGTTGAGCAGGTAAATGGTAAGAGTGTTACAACATGGAAAGAAATGACTAATGAGATAGTAAGTTCTAATGGTTCTGAGCTTACATTAAAAGTTTCACGTGATGGTTCACAACAAGAAATTAAAGTTACACCAAAAGAAGAAACAACTGTGGAAAAAGGTAAAGAAGTTAAAACTTATAAACTTGGAATAAACCAAGCGTATGAGAAAAACTTAGCTGGTTCAATTAAGAGTGGTTTTGAACAAACTCTATATTATGGAACTGCGATTTTCATGGGAATTATTAATCTGTTTGCTTCATTGTTTAATGGAGGATTTAGTTTAAACCAACTAGGTGGACCTGTAGCGATTTATGAAATGTCTTCTGCAGCTGCACAAAGTGGTTTAATTACAACATTAAAATGGACAGGAATTTTAAGTGTTAACTTAGGTCTCATGAACCTAATTCCTATTCCAGTTCTTGATGGTGGACGTATCATATTCGTAATTTATGAAGCAATCTTCAAAAAGCCAATTAATAAAAAAGCTCAATATTACTTAACTGTAGCGTTTGGATTATTAATGGTTGCGTTGATGTTAGCAGTAACATGGAATGATATTCAAAGATTGTTTGGAAAATAGATAATGATTATAACGAGAAGTTGGTTTACTTCTCGTTATTTTTTTTATGAGCTTTAAAATATGATATGTTATTATAATTTTTTATTAGTAGTAATTGGTTCTAGGAAGATTTAATCTTTACTACTATTTTGAGTGTTTTTAATATATAATATAATAGAGATAATTTATAGGAAAAGGTGATAATATGGTTAAATTTTTACATACTGCTGATTGGCATATTGGAAGAAAATTACAAGGATTAGATTTATTAGTAGATCAGGAGTTTGTGTTTGAGAATTTAATAACTGAGATTAAGAATATTAATCTTGATTTTTTAATTATTGCAGGGGATTTGTATGATAGAAGTATCCCTAGTAAAGAAGCGACTAAACTTCTTCAAGAATTATTAGTTAAGATTAATATAGAGTGCAACATACCAATTTTTGCTATTAGTGGAAACCATGACAGTAGAGAAAGATTGGCGATTGGTGAAGCTTGGTTTAGCAAACATAAGTTTTATCTTCATACAAGATTAGAACAAGCTTTTGATAAAATTTCTTATGAAGATGCCGATATATATTTACTACCATATTTTGAACCTTTTGAAGCGAGAGAATATTTTGAAGACCCTACATTAACAACCCATAATGCAGCAACTAAAAGAGTAATTGATGAAATTTATAAAAATTTAGATACGAATAAGATTAATATTTTAGTAGCTCATACTTTTGTATCGGGAGGATTAGAGACAGATTCTGAAAGAGAAATATCTATAGGAACTGTTGAAAATGTGGCTGTGGAAGTCTTTGGCAAGTTTGATTATGTTGCTCTAGGTCATCTTCATAATCCGAATGCAATAAATGAAGAACGTTTGAAATATAGTGGAAGTCCAATGGCGTACTCATTCTCTGAAGCTTCCCAAATTAAAGGAATGAGGTTTGTAGAGGTAACAAAGGAAAGTTATAGTGAAGAATTTATTCCATTAAAACAAAAAAGAAAGCTATATAATATTAGTGCATCTTATGAAGAAGTTTTAACGAAAGAGTTTCAACAAAGTTATGATTGTAAAAATGATTATTTTAGTATGGAACTGAGTGGTTTAGAGGGAATTACTGATCCGTTACCTAGAATTAAAGAATATTATCCTAATACTCTGATACTAAAGCAAAAAAGAAATACTGGCATTGATAATGAAGTGAAATTAGACAGAGAGATGCTAACTAAGAGTCCTTTACAGTTAATAGAGGGATTCTATAATGAACAAACTGGTAATGAATTAACTGAAGGACAAAAAAAAGTACTGGTAAATATTATAGATAAGGTGAATCAAGATGAAACCAATTAGATTAGAATTAAAAGAATTTGGTCCATATAAGAATGAAATAATAGAATGGGATAAAATAATAAATGAACCGATATTTCTAATTACAGGAAAAACTGGTTCAGGGAAGTCAACACTATTTGATGCTATTACTTATGCATTATACAATAAGACAACCGGGGGAAAAGATATAGCTTCACTAAGAACAAAGACAGCCTTGGATAAGGATAAAACACAGGTTAACTTTGATTTTGAATTAAGTGGAAAAAAATATAGAATTGAGAGAACTCTGGCGTATTTGAAGGCTGGTAATAAAAACTTAACATCGGGGAAAGTTGCTTTAATGCAATATACTGATGAAAAATTAGAAGTAATTGCCTCAAAAGAACAAGAGGTAAAAGAAAAAGTAGAAGAGTTGATAGGTTTAGATGATAAGCAATTTTGTCAAATAATTATCTTACCTCAAGGGAAATTTAAAGAGTTCTTATTATCAAAATCAAGTGAAAAAAAAGAAACTTTAAGATCTTTATTTAATACTTACTTCTATCAAAAATTCGTGGAACAACTGCAAGAACAAGCCAAAAAATTAGATAGTTCACATAAGCAAAAAGAAAAAGAATTGATTACTAGATTTGAGCAGTTTGATATTGAGGAAGAACTTACGAAGTTTGAATATTTAAAAGACGAAAATTTTGAAGAAATACTAAGTATTATTCACTCACAAGAAGAAACAATAAAAAACGAGAAAAAAGAATTATTAAAATTAGAACGTAGTTTTTCTAAAGAAAAAGAGAAATTTATAGAATTAAGTAAGCTCAATGATAAATTTATCCAACTTAAAAATAACAAGTTAGAACTAGCTAATCTAAGTGAAAAAGAAGACTATTATAAAAGTCTAAGATTAGAAGTAGAGAAGTTAAAAGAGTTACAAAAGAGTAAAGATAAGATTATAGAGTACAGTACTTTATTAAATAAACAATCACAATTAAGAAAACTTGAGAAAGATTTATTAATTGATACAGACAAATATAAATTAGACTTAGAAAATAATAAGAAATTACAATTAGAATTAAATGCACAAAAAGATAATATAGAAGAACTTAGAAAGGAAACTGTTGATTATAAGTTTTTCTATAATAACTTTAATGAATTAAATTCTGCAAAAGCCAACATTGAAATCTATAGTAAAACATTAGAAGAGCTTGCTTTGAAAAAAGAAACATATAAAGAGTTAGATTCTAGGTTGAAAGTTTCAAAAGAAGGCTACTTAGAGGATATTGAGGAGAAAACTATACTAGAGAGCAGTATTGGTAAGTTAAAATTAGAAGTTTTAAAGAAAGAACAAGATGTAGAAAAACTCGAAGAATATAATAATAAATTAGCTGAAGTAAGTGACAAGAGTTTTAAACTTACTCTTGATAAAAAACAATTAGAAGAACTTGAAGTAGAGAAGAAGAAATTAGAGAAAGAAGTTATATTATTAAATAAGAATAAAGAGCAAGAAGTTTTAAATGGTTTTCTATTGAAATTGCATGAAGGTGATGAATGTCCTTTATGTAAACAAAAGATTGAACACTTACCAGAAATTTCCTCTTTAGAGGCAGTAGATGAAAGTATAGAAAAATCACTTCAAAAAGTTAATAAAGATACAATTCAACTAGAAACTCTTATAAAAAAAGATGAAGAAGAAATAGAAAGAATAAGTGCTCTTTTGAAAAATTTAGAGGATACAATTAACTTTAAATCTAAGGAAGAACTATTACAATTAGAAGACGAATTAAAGACAGAGAATCTTAAACTAACGGATATTAGTAAAGCAATCAAAATAGCTGAGGATAAAATTAAGGGCCTAAATCAAGAAATAGAGGAACTTTCAGAGTTATTTAAAAATGAAGATGAAATTAAACAAAAACATCTAGAAGCGAAAAATAAAATAGAACAGTTTGAAAAAAATGTGAAAATTGAGCTAGATGAGTTTGCTGACTATTATGAGAAAATACAATCTCAGGTTGAAGACTTTGATAATAGATGTAACGTTCAGCAAAATAATAGTAATGAATTATTGATAAGAAAAACTAAACTAGAAACAGAACAGAAAAATAATAAAGAAAATTTACTAGAAGTTAGTAAAAGAATAGAAAGTATTGTAGAGAATTTTACTAATTCTAAGCTTAATAAGTATTATATAACTTTAGAAATGGCAGAAGAAGACATAGCAGAATTGGTTAAATTAGAAGAATTTGAATCTCAAATTAATAAATTTGAAGATGCCAAGAAAATTATAGTAAACAATATAGAAAAACTCGTAGAAGAGTTAGAAGAGATAGAACAACCTGATTTAGAAGAAGAGCATCAGAAACTACAAAATATTGAATTTCAAGTTAATGATTTTATAGAAAAAGTTGTAATTCTTAATACAAGATTAGAAAATAATAAAAAATTATATAAAAAAATTCATAGTGAGTATATTGAACTATTAGAATCATCTAAAGAGATAAGAGAAATTATAGCATTTAGTGATGTTGTAAGTGGGAAAACTGAAAATAGGAAATCATTAGAAACTTACGTTCAAGGATATTATCTAGACTTAATTCTAGTTGCTGGAACTAAAAGATTATTACAAATGACAAATGACAGATATAGATTTATTAGACGCGATGAAAAATCGAAAGGTGGAGGTCTTCAAGGTTTAGAGATTGAAATACATGATATTTATCTAAATAGTACTCGTATTATTAGTTCTCTTTCTGGAGGAGAATTATTCTTAGCTTCTTTAGCTCTCGCTTTAGGGTTAGCGGAAGTTATTCAAAATGAAAGTGGTGGGATATCGCTTGAGACTATCTTTATCGATGAAGGATTTGGATCATTAGATACAGAAACACTAGATATTGCGCTAACAACGCTAATAGATTTACAATCATACGGAAGAAATATTGGTATTATTTCACATGTTAGTGAGCTAAAAGAAAGAATTAGACCGAAGGTAGAAGTCTATTCTAAAGATAATTATGCGAAGATTAAAATGACTGGAATATAAAGTAATATAAAAAGAAAGGAGAAAACATGAACTTAGAATTATTAATCGGTCCAAGTGGTGTAGGGAAAACGAACTACATATTAAATGATATCGAGTTAAATAGAGATAACCATAAAATAATCGTATTAACTCCAGAACAGAACAGTTTTAATTTTGAAAAAATCTTGTGCGATAAGTTTGGTGGTACTTTTAATATCGATGTTATGAACTTCTCAAGTCTAACTAGAAGATTATCGAAACAATTGGGAATGGATAATCTTAGTAGGCTAGGAGATAATATTAAACCATTTTATTTCTATAAAGCTGCAAAAAATTTAGAAAGTAATGAGAACTTTTTAGTTAAAAGAATTATACAAGATGTTAATTTCATAGAAGTTGTTGAAGAAATTATAAATGAATTAAAAGAGTATAACGTAAGTATTAATGTATTAGAAGAGTATTTAGAGAAAAACACTAATCTAGATAGTAGTCATAGAGAAAAATTGGAAGCTATTTTAGAAATATATGTTGAATATTCGAGGTTATTAAAAGAACAGGGTTCTTTTGATAAAGTAGATTATATAAATGAATTGCTTTTGTACATGGAATACAATGATTTAAGTGATTATATTTTTTATGTGGATGCTTACTATAACTTTACAGCACAGGAGTATTATTACATCGAGAAACTTGCCCAAAAGTCTAAAAAGTTAATAATAAGTGTCATAAGTGATGCAAATAGATATTTTAATTTTGATTTATCACAACTACTTCAAGGTTATGAACTAGAAAAGATGAAATATAATGACTTTTATCTATCTGATTTGTATAGTAAAGAAAAATATAAGCTTGATATTTTTAGAAAATCTCATGAGATTGTTGCTAGTATGAATGAAATAGTGAAAAATAATAATGATGTGAATTTTTCTGTAGTAGCCTTTGTAAAAAAAGAAGAAATAAATACGTTGAAATTTAAAATAAAAGATAATAAAGTAGAGGAATATGAAGAATTAGAAACTCATAAAGGTCGATTTAATGGGGTTTCTAATGATATTCTTGCTTATAAATACTATAAAAACTTCACAGCACAGTATGAGATTGATGATAGTATTGAAAATATGTGTGCAAAAAATAAGGAGTTAGAAGTTAAACAAATCGCTCGTGAGATTGTAAAACTTAAACATAATAATATCAATCAAAATGAGATAGCAATTCTTTATCGTGATAATACATACGAAAATTATTTGAATATTTTTAAAGATTACAATTTAGACGTTCATTTAGATAAAAATATTGAAACTAGTAATCACCGTTTAGTTAAGTTTATACAAGAGACGTTATATTTTGATGAAGGTAGTTTTAAAACTAGATTATTAAATCTGTTAAAAACTAGATTAACGAATTTTGAGAATATTTATCGCCAAAAGGTTATTGCATATGTTTTACTAGGAGATTCAAATATTGATGAAAAACAACTAGAAAAATATATTGTAGAATTAGATGAAAACATTATAAAAGATAAGTTTTTAGCAAGTAATCTAGTAAATAATATAAGTGGAAGATATAAATACAGAGATTTATTAGAAAAAGTTAGAGTAATTTCGATAGACGACCTTGAAAATATATTGAATGAAAAATTGGTAAATACGCATAGTGATATACTGAAAGATTACTTTATTGAAAAGACAGGGAAGTATAACTCTGAACAGCTTGAAATTTGTAGACAAGTTTTATTAGAACTTATTAATAAGGTTTCAGAAGTCTCAGCTAAGAACAATCTTCAAGCTAAAAGATACATAAAAAAATTAGTAGATGTTTTTGATCATTGTAAGATTAAAATGTATCTTGATAAAGAAGATGGTGAGTATGATAATATAGAAGAGTTAAAAATTGATAGTATAGATAGACAAGTTTATAAAAAAATTCTTGAATATATTAATGATATAAATGAGAATTTTGGCAGTGAAAAGTTTGAATATAAAAAATTCATAACTCTATTTAATACTGGATTAACATCTATTAAGTATCGTTCAATACCAGAAATAAATAATTCTATTATTATGTCTACTATGGATTTAGCAAAAGTTGAAAATAAAAAAGTTGTCTTTGTTATGGGATTCAATAAAGATGTATTGCCAGTATCTAAAAGTTCAGGATTAATAGACGATAAAGATAAAGAAAGATTAATAAATGATGATATCTTTTTATCGCCGACAAAAGAAGCGGCACTTATTGATGAAGAGTTTGTAGCCTACATTGCTATGACAAGAGCTCAAGAGAAAACATATATAAGTTATAGTTTAATTGATAAAAGTTTTAAAGAGAATTTTGCATCTCCATACTTAAATACTGTGAGATCTTTATTCCCAGAATTAGAAGAAAAGCAAACTTCAAAAATCTTAGAGTTTTCTATTGCTGACTATAATTACTATTTAGAAAATATTTCAGAAATAGTTTCAACTAAGGAATTTAATTATCTATTTGCAAAAATTTATCGTAGATTTATGGAAGTGAAAGATAGTAAGACAAAAGAAGTTGAGGTTTTAGTAGAACTTATGATTAAGTTTTTAGAGCAGTATCACCTTACTTCAGAACATGAAAGTTATGAGAATTACGAAGTTCTTGATGAATTAAATGACCGAGTATTTTTCACTAATGATACTAGTATTAAAAATTATTTATCTAAAATAATCAGAGATTATAAGTTTCAACTTAGTTCAGAATATATAGATGAATTTTTAGAAATTAAGAAAGAAAGTTTTTCTAAGTTTAGTATCTCTAAAATTTCTGATTTCGAAAGGAATCCATATCAATTCTTTGTTAAACGAGTACTTGGAATAGCAGAGGAAAGAGATATTGATATCGATAATCTTGTTACTGGAAAATTCTTCCATGCAGTAATGTCAGAAAAAAGAATAACTAATTTTATAGCTGAATGTGGAAGTAAATTTGATATAAATACGACGAAAGATGAAGATATCACAAGAAGGTTTAGTATTAAAAAGATATTGAATGATGTTATTTATTCTAGTGATAATAAAGATATATTAGAAACATTGCAGTTAATAGAATTGTTAAATACTCATAAATATATTTTAAATAATATGATTATGAGACTTGAAGTAGCTATAGCAATAGAAATAAAATATTTCGCTCTAACAGAATTTATGCCAACATTCTTAGAAAGATCATTCACTCTGGAAATAGTAGACAATGTTATTACATGTGAAAATGTCAAAACTGGGGAAGTTAATAAAAAAGAACTGAAACAAAAATATAATATACCACCTATTAAATTCACAGGGGTAATTGACAGAGTAGATGTTAATGGAAAGAATATTTCAATAATTGATTATAAGAGTAGTCAAAGTGATTTTTCTTTAGATAGTTTAGAATTAGGGTTTATTTCTCAGATTTTAACTTATGCATTGGCATGTGAACTGATGTTTGACAAAAATTCAGAGGATATATTAGGGATATTTTATAGAGAAATAGCTAAATTAGGAAAAGATCTAAAGACCTATAGATTAAGAGGTTTAGCAAATAGTGATTTAATATTAGATGATGAATTTTATGAAAAAGCTCCTGAGATTATGTATGTTAGAACTACAAAAGCTAAAAAAATTCATGGAGCGGATAGTCATAAAGCATTTACAAGTCCTGAACTTGAAAAATTAGTTAATAAAAATCTTGAAAATATAATGATACTTATAGAAAAAATCTTTGCATTTGATTTCGATTTATCTAATTATGAGGTTGGAAATCAATATTCTGCTGAGAAGGGAACTTTATTTAACTTTGCAAGTAATAGTGATACACGACTTAGTTATAAAGAGAAGGTAGAGCTCAAACCAAAAGATTTAAAAGAAAAGTTACTTAATGACCTAAAATAAATCGAGTTTAGAAAAAAATTATGAAAATTGATTTGTTGTTTTGAAAATAATAAGCAATAAATCAATTTTTTTTATAATTTTTACTAATTTTTAATCACATTTGTTAAGTTTTATATTATAATAGTATAAGGAGTATGATGTCGATTTTTTGGTCTATCGTGATGGAAAATAAAAAGTCGATAAAGAATAGATATAGAGGCAAGGATAAAATAAATATGAAATTAACTTTTTTTGAAAAACTAGAACAATATAGAAACAGTTCTAAAGAAGTATATATTAATAATATATATCAGAATGAAAATTTAACATATAAAAATTTAATAGAGTATTCAGATAGACTTGCGTCTTATCTTGAAGAAAAACTGGGTGAAGACAAAAGCCCTATAGTAGTGTACGGACATAAACATCCATTTATGTTAGTGTACTTTTTAGCGTGTGTAAAATCAGGAAGAGCATTTTGTCCAGTAGATATAAATACACCGAAAGAACGAGTAGAAGAAATAGTAGAAACAACAGATTCAAAAGTAGTACTGGTCACAGAAGAAATAGAACTATCTAGAGAAATGCTAGATGTTAAGTCAGCTAAAGAAATAATCTCAAGTACTCAAAACGCTATTTCAAAAGAAAACTATGTAAAAGATGAAGATATATTCTATATAATTTTCACATCAGGAAGTACAGGAAAACCAAAAGGAGTATGTATTACATACAATAATTTAAATAACTTCTTACACTGGTACACGGGATACTATGATGAAAAAGAAGAATTAGTGTTCTTAGGACATCCACCGTTCTCATTTGATTTATCGGTAATGTCATTATGGCCAAGTATTTATCTAGGAGCCTCTTTAGTACAAATAGATAAAAAACATCAAGAGAACTTCAAAGTAATGTTTGAAGAACTGAATAAATCAAATGCAACAATATGGATCTCAACACCATCATTTATAGAAATGTGTTTCATAGATAAAAACTTCAATCAAAGTCTTATGCCGAAGGTGAAACAATTCGTCTTTTGTGGAGAAAAACTATTCAGCACAACAGTAGAAAAAATTCATAAAAACTTTGAAGATGCACAAGTAATAAATACATATGGGCCAACAGAATCAACAGTAATGGTCACATGGGTAGAAATAACAAAAGAAGTAAATGAAAAATACTATGAGAATCTACCAGTAGGAGAAATAAAATGGGGTACAAAAGTACACCTAGCAAATCCAGATGAAGAGAACAAAGGTGAAATAGTAATCACAGGAAACACAGTCGCAAAAGGATACTTTAAAAACGACGCTATAACAAATGAAAAATTTGGTATAGGAGAGGTAGACGGAAAAGAAGAAAGAAGTTACCTAACAGGAGACTTAGGGTACTTCAAAGACGGAATGCTATTTTGTGAAGGGCGCATAGACTTCCAAGTAAAACTACATGGGCACAGAATAGAACTTGAAGACATAGATAACAATCTACTTAAAAATAAAAAAATACGTCAAGCAGCGACAGTACCAAGCTATGAAGACGGAAAAGTAAAAGCATTGACATCATTTGTAGTATATAACGAAGAAATAGAAAAACGCTTCGAAGTAACAAAACAAATAAAACAAGAACTAAAAAAATTAGTGCCAGAATATATGATACCGAAAAAAATAGTATTCTTAGAAGAAATGCCACTAAACAACAACGGTAAAATAGATAAGAAAAAGTTAAAGGAGTTAGTATAGAATGAACCACTTTGACGGAAATGAATTTTTCTTATGCTTAGCTATAGCACTAATCATAGGATTTATAATAAACTACCTAGGTAAAAAAATAGAATATTATATCTTAGCACTATCAGTAATATTCGCCATAGCGATATACGGTAAGAGTATCACAATGTTATCTTACCTAGTAGGATTTATTCTATTTGAATACATATTAGTACTAATAGCACAAAAAACAGAAAGTAAAAAATACTTGAAAATACTGGTAATACTTTCAATATTACCACTAGTAATAAACAAAGTATTCGCAAATACACACTTACACCTATTAGCCTTTATAGGAATATCATATATGTCATTTAAGACAATACAAATTATGATAGAAATATCAGATGGCTTAATAAAAGAAAAAATCAGTGCTGTAGAATATGTACAATTCCTACTATTCTTCCCAACAGTTAGCGCAGGACCGATAGACAGAAGTAGAAGGTTTATGAGCGAAATAAAAGAAAGAATGCCGAAGACAGAGTACTTAGAATTAGCTGGAGAAGGAGTCTACAGACTAATATTAGGATTACTATATAAAATAGTATTTTCAACACTAAGTTACCACTACTTAGTAGGTTTAACAAACCATGGGACATTTGTCTATTCATTAAAATACATGTACCTATATACATTGTACTTATTTTTTGACTTTGCAGGATACAGTTTAATGGCAGTAGGTAGTAGTAACATCTTAGGAATAAGAACACCGATGAACTTCAATAAACCATTCCTAAGTATAGACATAAAAGACTTTTGGAATAGATGGCACATAACACTATCAACGTGGCTTAGAGACTTCGTATTCTCAAGAGTCTTTATGGAAGCAACAAAGAAGAAAAGATTCAAGAAAAGACTTAATACAGCAATGTATGCCTATATGGTAAACATGGTTCTTATGGGATTTTGGCACGGCTTAACAATAAGCTATATAGTATATGGATTCTACCATGGAATACTTATGGCAGGATTTGAATATTATCAAAAGAAAAGTAAATTTTACAAAAAGAATAAAAATGAAACATGGTATAAAGTACTTAGTTGGTTCATAACGATCAACTTAGTAATAATAGGTTTATATATCTTCTCAGGAGAACCATATAAACTAATAAGCCATGTACTAAAAAAATAATATAGAGTTAGGAGAACAAGGATGATAAAAGAACAAGTATTAGAAATGTTAGAAGAAATCTGTGAAGACGAAGTAGTAAGAGAAGATTTAGATATAAACATGAAAGAAGAAGGGTTAATGGACTCATTAGCTTTTGTAGAAATGTTAGTAAAAATCGAAGAAATCTTCGGATTAAGCATAGCTCCAACAGAAGTAACATATGAAGAAATCGATACCCCAAACAAGGTAATTTCATATATAGAAAATAGGAAATAATAACATGATAAGATTAAAAGCATTTTTAATATCAATAGTATTGGTATTAATTACACTTATAATTTTAGATGTGACCCTCTTAAAGAAGGTACAAACCTACTATAAGTCGAACGACAATAGTGTTAGATATAGTACTGCTTTTGAAAAGTATAAAAGTAAAGATATAATAGTTGAAAATATGACGCCTAGGACACTTTTACTTTTGGGGTCTTCAGAGTTAACAACGACTATTAATGAAAATTATCACCCTAAGAAAATATTCAATTACGAAGATTTTAATATAATGCAAGTAGGAGTTGGGAACTCTCAAAATATTATTCATGCGGCTACTATTGGATCAATAGGGAATGATGTGAAAAATAATGAGATAGTAATGATTCAATCTATTCAGTGGTTTGATAACAAAAACGGTATTTTAAAGGATGCATTTCTATCTAGGATTTCTAGTGAGCATGTCTATAATACTATGAAAAATGATAATATTAGTAGAGATACCAAAGAGAAATTTATTAATAGGGTTATAGAACTTTCATCTACAAATAAAGAATTGAATAAAAAGTATAAAAGCTATAAACGATATTTTTTAGAAGGTAAGGGTAATAAATTTACAGGAGAGTTTATAAAACTTGATAATTACTTTTATGTTTTAAAAAATAAATTGAACTTTTATAAAAATAAAGGTAAAGAATTTTATCCAGTTAGTGGAGAAAAGACACCTGATTATAATTGGGAAGAATTAGATAAAAAAGTAGCTGAGGAAGCCAAAGAAAGAACTAATAACAATGATTATCAAATTGATAATACATATTATGACAAATATATAAGAGTTAAATATAATCAATTAAAAGATAGTTCAAAAAATACAAAGTATGATGATTCTAAAGAATACGAAGACTTAGATATACTATTATCTATTGTTAAGGACTTGAAGTTGAATATCAAGTTTGCAATTCTTCCTGCTCACGGGAAATGGAGTGACTATACTGGAATAGGTAGTGAAAAGAGACAAGTTGCCTACAATAAATTAAAAGAAATTGCTAAAAATAATAATATAGAGGTAATGGATTATTCAAGTAAAGAATATGAAGACTATTATATGTATGATGCGATGCATCTAGGTTGGAGAGGATGGATTGATTTTGAAAGAGATCTTTACAAACTTAAAAAGTAAATTAAGCTATAAACAAAGACTAACATTATGGGTATTATTCTTTTATACAGTAATAATGGGAATAATAATATATTGTTTTTTAACGGATTTTTCAAATGTCCAAGAGTATGTATATAGTGAGTTTTAATAGAGGGGAACGGATTACCGTATGGTAATTCGTTTTTTTATATATATTATATAATTATGAATATTGCACTAGTATATAAATAATCAATAATAATTAATTTTCAGAAAAATCATGAAAAATTACACTCAATTAATTGATTTTATAAGAGAAATAAGGTAGAATTATAGCTATAATAATAATTTAAAAGGAAAATATTAATGAATAGAGATGCGTATTTTTATTTAGAAATGAAAGAGCATGAGTTAAAAGTGCCGTACACGGGAAAAAATCGTCGTATTAGAGTTCTTTTACCAAAAGGCTATGCTCAAGATGAACATAAACACTATCCTGTAGTGTATATGAATGATGGACAAAATGTTTTTTATAGTGGTGAGTCATTTAGTGGACATTCGTGGAAGGTTATACCAGCAATTAAGAGAAATCCTGATATGCCAAAAATGATAATAGTTGGGATTGATAATGATAATGAGGGAAGAATGAATGAATATGCACCTTGGAAGTTTTCAAGTTTACCAATATTAAATTTTGGTTTGACTTTAGGTGGATTGGGGTCAGAATATGCTGACTTCTTTGTAAATGTAGTTAAACCATTCATAGATAGTACATATCGTACTAAACCACAACGAGAATATACAGCGATGATTGGTAGTTCTTTAGGTGCTAATATATCACAATATATTGGTTTAGAACATAAAGATGTTGTAGGGTGTCTTGGAGTATTTTCATCTGCAAATTGGTTAAATAAACCAGAATTTGATAGATTTATTTCGAAACATAAAGTCTCAGATCAAAGAGTGTATATTGAAGTTGGAACAAATGAAGGTGATGATACGGATAAGCAATTAGCAAACGGTAACTTAAAACAATTATATATTGATGCAAGTTTAGATTATTATCGTCAGCTAATTGATGCTGGTTTATCTACAAGTGAGTTGAAATTAAATGTTGTAGCTAATGGAGAACACAGTGAGGAGTGTTGGGCTAAATATTTACCAGAATGTTTGAGATTTATAAGTGAGAACTGGTAATAGAATTTTTTAGAAAATGGAGGTTTTAGTATTGAATATAGAGAATTTAAGTCATTATAGTGGAAATTTAGGAAGAGAAATGGTTCTTAATAGGTATGGCCATGCAGGATTACCGATTGTTGTGTTTCCTTCATCAGGTGGTACACACAATGAGTATTATGATTTTGGTATGATTCATGCTTGTGAAAGTTTTATAAATGAAGGAAAAGTACAATTTTTTACATTATCGAGTGTCGATAGTGAATCATGGTTATGCGACTGGAAAAATGGTCATGACAGAGCATTGGCTCATACACAGTATGAAAAATATGTCATTGAAGAAGCCATTCCGTTTATTAAACATAAAACAGGTTGGTTTGGACAAATGATGGCTACTGGATGTAGCATGGGAGGATATCACTCATTTAATATTTTCCTACAACATCCAGATGTATTTGGAAAAGTAATCTCACTTAGTGGAGTATATGATGCTAGATTTTTCGTAGGTGAATATGGAAATGATGAGTTAATATATAGAAATTCACCTAGTGATAATATTTGGAATCAAAATGATGGATGGTTTATTGATCACTATAGAAACGCTGATATTATTGTATGTACAGGGTTAGGTCCATGGGAACAAGATGGATTACCATCATTTTATAGTTTGAAAAGAGCATTTGAAGAAAAGAATATTCCAGCATGGTTTGATGTATGGGGTGAAGATGTTGCCCATGACTGGCCTTGGTGGAGAATTCAAATGCCATACTTTTTAGATAAGTTAAATTTATAATAAAGTTAAGAGGAGACAAAGATTTATGAATTACATAGTTATATCACCATATTACCCACACAATTTTCAAAAATTTTCTATTGAGTTAAAAAATCAAGGGATTAATGTACTTGGAATTGGAGAAGAACCATATGAACAACTTGATCAAAGACTTAAAGAAGCTTTAACTGAGTATTTTAGAGTTAATAGTCTTGATGATGTTGATGAAGTGAAACGTGCTGTTGCATTCTTATATCACAAACATGGGCACATTGATAGAATAGAATCACAAAATGAGCACTGGATGGAACTAGATGCTGCACTTCGTACACAATTTAATGTGTTTGGTTTAAAAGAGCATGACCTTAAAAAAACAAAGCATAAATCAGAGATGAAAAAATACTTTGAAAAAGCAGGGGTACCTGTAGTGCCAGGTTTCTTAGTGAAAAAAGAAGGTGACATCGAAAAAGGTGTGAAGAAATTAAAACTTCCACTAATTGCTAAACCTGATAATGGAGTAGGAGCATCAGCAACTTATAAGCTTAAAGATAAGAAGGATGTCGAAAATTTCAAAAAAGAATGGGATGGAACTACACATTATTTCTTAGAGCCTTTTGTAGATAACTCTGATATCGTAACTTTTGATGGATTAGTAGATGCTAAGGGAAATATTGTTTTCTATACTAGTATCGTTTATTACCATACTCCATTAGATTTATTAAATAATAATACTCTTGATTGGGTTTATTATATCGATAAGAATTTAGATCCAAAATTAGTAGAATATGGTAAAAATGCTGTAAAAGCATTTGGTATGAAAGAGAGATTTTTCCATATTGAATTTTTCAAAACTAAAGATGATTATATCGCAATTGAGTATAATAACCGTCCAGCAGGAGCATTTGCAGTAGACGTGTATAACTTTGCGCATTCAACAGATTATTTTAGAGTATATGCTGAAGTTGTTAATGGAACATTCAATGGGCTAAATGTTGATGAAAAATATGGATTAGCTTCAACGCGTCGTGATTATAAAGATTATGTACATTCAGATGAAGATATCAGAAATAAATATCAAGATAAATTAAAAGCTGTATTAAGAATGCCTGAAGCTTTCGCTGAATTACAAGGAAATACAATGTATGTTCTTGTTGCTGACACTCTTGAAGAGATGAAAGAGATGGAAAGATTTGTAGGGAAATTAAAATAATTTTATAAAAGAAATATAATACTAATGTTTTACAGTTAGTGTTATATTTCTTTTATTTTTATCTCAGGATAAATAATGTGTAATAACCTATTAAATATACCTTGATAGCGTGTAACATTTCTTGAATTACAGTAGGAAGTGTGTTAAGATTTAATTGAAAATAATAAAAAGGAGAATGGCATGAAAATATCTAAGGAACATTTAGAACTATTAGCAGAAAACTTTCAAAGCATTGATGAAACAACTAAGGAAATAATTAATTTAGAGGCTATATTAACACTTCCTAAAGGAACAGAGCATTTTTTAAGTGATATTCATGGAGAATATGAAGCCTTTGATCACATTTTAAGAAATGGTTCGGGTATTATTAAAGAAAAACTTAAAGAAGTATTTGGTAACAGATTACCTAGAAAAGATTTAAATCTTTTAGCTACTATTATTTATTATCCAGAAGAAAAATTAAACCTTATAAGAAAAGAATATGATGTATGTGATTATAAAGAGTTTCAAAAAATTACGCTTCTTCGATTATTAGAAGTAACACAAGTAGCAGCTAGGAAGTATACTAGATCGAAAGTAAGAAAAATTTTGCCAAAAGATTTCAAGTATATTATTGATGAGTTACTTTATAAAATGCAAAGTAGTGATAAGAATGATTACTATGATAAAATACTTGAGAATATTATTGAATTAGGTGCTGGAGAAAAGTTTATTATAGAATTATCATTAAGTATCCACAAGTTAACAATCGACCACTTACATATAGTTGGAGATATCTATGATAGAGGACCTTTTCCTGATAAAATAATGGATAGATTATTAGACTACCATTCTGTTGATATTCAATGGGGAAATCACGATATGCTATGGATAGGAGCTTATCTTGGAGACAGAATATCATTAGCAAATGTAATCAGAATATGTGCAAGATATGATAATTTAGACATTATAGAAGATAGATATGGAATTCCTATTAGGAATTTATTAAACTTTAGTGAAAAGTACTACAAGGATGATCACTGTAAAGAGTTTTTACCAAAAATATCTAAGGATGATGAGTTGAAATATAGTGAGCATGAAATTATGCAAATAGCCAGAATGCATAAAGCTATGGCAATAATTCAATTCAAATTAGAAAAACAAATTATTGATAAACATCCTGAGTTTGATTTGGAATCACGTGCGTTACTAGACAAAATTGACTTTGAAAAAGAAACTGTAAAAATCTATGGTAAAGAATATCCATTAACGTCATGTAACTTCCCAACAGTTGATAAAGAAAATCCATATTTATTAACAGATGAAGAAGAAAAGATTATTAATAGACTAAAAGAATCATTTATAGCAAGTGAAAAATTAAAAAAACATGTTGAATTATTTATCAATAAAGGTGCTATGTATTGTTGCTATAATGGGAATCTACTTCTTCACGGTTGCATGCCAGTAGATGAGAATGGAAACTTCCAGGAATTTTCTTATGGAGGAAAGAAATACTCAGGTAAGAATCTACTAGACTTTTTTGATAAAAAAATTCGCAGCATATTTTATTGTGGTTTTAGAGAAGATAATGGGCTGTTCTTTTACTTATGGCAAGGTCGCTACTCTCCATTATTTGGTAAATGTGATATGACGACGTTCGAAAGATATTTTATAGAGGATAAATCTACTCATGAAGAAGTAAAAAATGCGTATTATAAACTTAGAGATGATGAAGAGTTTTGCATTAAGTTATTAAATGAGTTTGGGTTAACTAGTGAAGGTCACATTATAAATGGGCATACTCCTGTTAAGGAAACAAAAGGAGAAAATCCGATTAAAGCCAATGGTAGAACGATTGTTATTGATGGTGGAATGTCTAGGGCCTATCATAAAACAACAGGTCATGGTGGTTATACATTAACTTACAATTCTTATGGGTTACAGATAATGAGTCATGATATCTTCCAAAGTAAAGAAGAGTCAATCAAAAATGAGACGGATATTATTTCAACTAAAAGAGTTGTAGATAAATTATGTCGAAAAAAAGTAGCTGATACAGATAGCGGTGCAAGAATAAAAAAACAAATTGAATTATTAAAAATTTTATTAGAAGAATATCGTCAAGGGGCAATTTGTGAAAGATATTAGTTAATATAAATTGATATTCTGAGTTTCTTTGTATTAAAGGGGGGAGAGATGATGAAGATTTTATTAAGCATACTAGAAATTTTAATGATACTAGGAATAATAAAAAATTATAAACTATTGAAAAAACGAAAAGAAAATAAAAATGATTAATTAGTCATTTGTTTATCAAACTGTTAGATATAAAAAGATACTTGTTAGTATTTTTTAAAAAAGAAGGAGGTTTCAAGCTCCTTCTTTTTTGATATACAAAGTATTGATGTAATGAATATTATTCTTATAAAAGTAGAATATAGTGCAATATATTCAATATTTAATTAAATTTTTAGAAAAATTAAAATTTTTATTGACAACAGTTAAAAAGTATATTATACTAATAAACAGTTAATTGAATATGTACCTCACAAAGTAAGTGAGGTAGAGGTTGCGATTTTTATCAGTAGGGTAATTGAGAGTATAGGGCTTGTTGAAATTACTTGAAAGGAAACATCGCCGAAATGATATTAATCCTATGTTAATATTGTTGGGCCTATATTGAACTAAGTATAGGACTGTCATAGTCGTGAGGCTATGTTGCGCTACTAATATCTTGTTTTGGAGAGATAATGTGAAGTATAACTCCGTGCAAATATGGTAGGAGGTTATGCTTTTTTATTTTATCAAGGAGGTTTTTATTATGACAAACAACAGCAATAACAATAATGCAACAGAAGTAAAAAGAAATTTACGATCACGTCATATTAGTATGATTGCTATCGGAGGATGTATCGGTAGTGGATTATTCATGACAAGTGGTCAAGCAATTCAAAGTGCGGGACCTGGGGGAGCTATCGTAGCTTACCTATGTATCGGTCTTATGGTATATTTCTTAATGACATCATTAGGGGAAATGGCAACATATCTTCCTACATCGGGGTCATTTAGTACATATGCTACACGTTATGTGGATCCTTCATTAGGATTTGCTTTAGGATGGAACTATTGGTTTAACTGGGTAATTACAGTAGCGGCAGACGTAGAATTATCTGCTTTAGCAATCAGTTATTGGGAGCCTATGCGAGTACTTCCTCACTGGGCTTGGAGTTTATTATTCCTAGTTATTATTATCGCTTTAAACTCACTTAGTGTTAAAGTATATGGCGAAAGTGAATATTGGTTTGCACTTATTAAAGTAGTAGTAGTAATCATTTTCTTAGTAGTTGGATGCTTAACAATCTTCGGTATTTTAGGTGGTGAATACATTGGATTCAAAAATCTAACAATCGGTGATGCGCCATTCGTTGGAGAAGATTCTTCATTATCAGGACAAATCCTTGCTACTCTTGGAGTATTCCTAATCGCAGGATACTCATTCCAAGGTACTGAGTTAATTGGTATTACTGCTGGTGAAAGTGAAAACCCAGAGAAAAGTATTCCAAAAGCTGTAAAACAAGTATTCTGGAGAATTTTAATCTTCTACGTACTAGCTATCTTAGTAATCGGATTATTAATTCCTTATACTTCACCAGATTTATTAGGTGCTGCAAGTGCTGAAGAAATTGCTAAATCACCATTTACAATTGTCTTCAAAAATGCAGGTTTTGCATTAGCTGCAAGTGTAATGAATGCAGTAATCTTAACATCAATCCTATCAGCTGGTAACTCAGGTATGTACGCATCAACAAGAATGCTTTATGCGATGAGTAAAGAAAAACTTGCGTATCCAATCTTTGGTCGTGTTACTAAATACGGTACTCCTGTTATCTCATTAGTTGCAACAGCTGCAGTAGTATTCTTAATCTTCTTAATCCAACTTACAAGTGCTAACGCTTATACTTATATCGTAGCAGCAAGTGGATTAACAGGATTTATAGCTTGGTTAGGTATTGCGTTAAGTCACTATAGATTTAGAAGAGCATTTATCGCTCAAGGTAAAGATTTAAATGATCTTAAATATAGAGCAAAATGGTTCCCTGTAGGACCAATTATCGCTTTAGTATTATGTATCATCGTTATTATCGGTCAAGATACTGAACTTATTACTAAAGGTGTAGTTAACTGGAGTGGAATGTTAACTACTTACATGGGAGTTCCAATCTTCTTATTCTTCTATCTATACCACAAAATTAGATATAAAACAAAAATGATACCTTTAGATAAAGTTGATTTATCTCAAGATGTAGATACTAAATAATTAAATTTAATCCTAGTTCAAATTTGAACTAGGATTTTTTTATATCTAGAAATTGTTTTTTATATTTGCTTAAAGTATATGATGTTAAAACAGTTGAAAAATATAATAATTTTGATAAAATACGGGAAATTTTCTTGTTTTTGTGGTATTATAAAGGGTAGATTAAATTACGAAAGAGGAGGAATTTCTGTGAATCTTGAATATCCATATAGTTATGAAAATGTAGAAGATATGGCGAGTAAATATTTATCAGATGAGCAAATTGAAATTATAAGAAAAGCTTATGAATTTGCAAAAGATGCTCATGAAGGACAATTTAGAAAATCAGGGGAACCATATATATTACACCCAGTTCAAGTTGCAGGAATTTTAACTGAGCTTAAATTAGATTATGCAACAATTTGTGCTGGTTTCTTGCATGATGTTGTTGAAGATACTAAGTATACTTTTGATGATATAAAAGAAACTTTCGGGGAAGATATAGCGGTAATAGTTGATGGAGTTACAAAATTAGATAAAGTAAAATTCCGTTCTAAAAAGCAATCTCAAGCAGAGAACCATAGGAAACTTTTTGTATCAATAGCGAAAGATTTAAGAGTTATTTTTGTTAAACTTGCGGATAGACTTCATAATATGAGAACTATGAAGTATATGCGTGAGGAAAAACAACGTGAAATTTCTAGTGAAACACTTGAAATTTATGCACCTTTAGCTCATAGATTAGGGATAAGTTCTGTTAAATGGGAACTGGAAGATACATCGCTTAGATACTTACATCCATCTCAATATTTCTCAATAGTTGGGATGATGAAACAAAAAAGAAGTGCAAGGGAAGAAAGTATAAAAGATGCTTGTTCAAGTATTACATCAATTCTTGCAGATAATAAGATAAAAGCACAGGTAACTGGGAGACCAAAACACATCTATAGTATCTACAAAAAAATGGTTAAACAAAATAAAAGTTTTGATCAGATTTATGATTTATTAGCTGTTCGTGTCTTGGTAGATAGCGTAGCAGATTGTTATGCTACTTTAGGTCTTGTAAATAATCTTTGGGTACCTATTCCAGGAAGAATTAAAGACTATATTGCGATGCCAAAACCTAATATGTATCAATCGCTTCATACTACGGTAATTGCACCTGATGGACAAACTTTAGAAGTTCAAATTAGAACTTATGAAATGCATGAAATTGCAGAGAAAGGGATTGCTGCGCACTGGGCATATAAAGAAGGTAAGAAGGTTAATAAAAACAATAACTTCTATGAAAAATTAAACTGGTTCCAAAAAATCGCAGAAAATGATGAGACAGAAGCAACTGCTGAAAGCTTTATGGAATCATTAAAAGTAGATTTATTGAGTGATAAAATTTATGTCTTTACACCTAATAGTGATATTATTGAATTACCTAAAGGTTCATGTATTGTTGACTTTGCCTATGCGATTCACTCAGAAGTTGGTAATAAGATGGTAGGAGCTACTGTAAATGATAAAATCGAGCCATTTGATTATGTATTATCAACTGGTGAAATTTGTGATATTCGTACTAGTAAAAATTCTACTGGACCTAATCGCTCATGGTTAGAAATAGCTACTTCATCTCAGACTAAGTCGAAAATTAAAGCATTCTTCAAAAAAGCAGCTCGTGAAGAAAACTTAGTAAAAGGTGAAATCTTATTAAAAGATGAGATTAAAGCTAATAACTT
This sequence comes from Gemella sp. 20925_1_85, assembly GCF_041433735.1. NCBI lineage: Bacteria > Bacillati > Bacillota > Bacilli > Caryophanales > Gemellaceae > Gemella > Gemella sp. 20925_1_85. The sequence goes on from NZ_JAPWCC010000002.1 coordinate 121,804, forward strand.
TGATATAGATGAGGTACTAACTGAAGAAAATATCGCTACAGCTCTTAATAAATATAAATTTGCTAATCTTGAAGAAATGTATGTTGCCATAGGATATGGTGGAATTACAGCGAATAAAGTCTTTGCAAGATTAACAGAAAAAATTAGAAAAGAAAAGATGACTCAAGCGAAAATTGAGAAACTTTTCAATGCAGAAGAAAATAAAAAAATAGTAACTGAAACTGGTGTCTATGTTAAAGGTGTAGATAATATTCTTGTAAGATTATCTAAATGTTGTCAACCAATTCCAGGAGATAACATAGTAGGCTTTATTACAAAAGGTCGAGGAGTTACAGTTCATAGACATAATTGCCCAAATTTAAGTGAAGAGGATCATGCAAGATTATTGGATGTTGAATGGGTAGAAAGCTTAAATGCACGTCGTTACAGTGTAACACTACAAATTCACGCTTTTGATAGAGAACTGTTATTGCAAAACGTTCTATTAACATTAAGTGAAAGTAGAGTTGAGATTAAAAAACTTAATTCTGAATCGAAAGCTGATAAAACATGTGTTATTACGATAGGGATATATGTGAAAAATGTTAGTGAATGCGATTATATGATTAAAAAATTACGACAAATTCAAGACGTATATAGCGTAGAAAGAATAGTTAAATAGGTGGATATATGAAAATTATATTACAAAAAGTTAAAAAAGCTAGTGTAAGTGTTGATAATAAAGTTGTTGGTAGTATTGATAAAGGATACTGTCTTTTAGTAGGAGTTCATAAAGAATCTACTGAGGAAGATGCAAAATATTTAGCAAAAAAGGTAGCACAAGCACGCTTATTTGAAGACGAAAATGATAAAATCAACCTGAGTCTAAAAGATGTTGGAGGAAGTATCTTATCAGTTTCACAATTTACTTTATATGCTGATACGAAAAAAGGTAATAGACCAAGTTTTACAAGTGCTGCTGGTGCAGAAAAAGCTAATGAATTATATGAGAAATTTAATGAATTTTTGAGAGAAGAAGGTGTAACAGTAGAGACTGGAATTTTTCAAACAATGATGGAAGTTAATATTGTTAACGATGGTCCTATTACTATTGTTTACGAAAAATTATCAGCAGGAAAATAATTATGAGAATAAAAAGAAGAAATAAGAATGGAATATTATTCGTAATATCTATATTGTTATTAGTATTTGTTGTAGGAGGCGTAGTAACATATATAGGTGAAAAAATGAATTTATCACCTAGTTCCGAAAATAATATTACTATTGCAAAAGAAATTGAAATTAGAACAGGACCAGATGATACTTATCCAACATTAAAAAAAGTGACTGCTGGAGATAATGTTGAAATGTTAAGTAAATCTGAAAATTGGTATGAAGTTAAAACAAAGGATAGTTTTGTGGGATGGATACCAGGTTGGAGTATTTTAGGAACTGGTCAGAAAAGTCCTGAAGATCAAAATAAGGAAAAATTAGCTTCTTATTCAGTCTTATTGAATCCTGTTAATTCACAAGAAGAGAAGGTTGATTATAAAGGAATATCTTCTAAATCTTATAATTTGAAACTAGCTAAACAGTTAAAAGAGATATTAGAAAAAGACGGAATAAAAGTAATATTAACTAGAGATAATGATGATTCATATCCTTCAAAAGAAGATATTCTAAAAATTGCTGCAGAAAACTCAGTGGAAATGTTAATTGATATTGATACTAATAATGATAGCAACAAAGAAGTTTTTGGTGTGAAAGTATACTATGGATCACAAGAATCATCTATTGTAGCAAGAAGTATTGAAAAAAATCTTTCTGAACATTATATTTCGAAGATATCATCATCTGAGAAACAGGCGAATTTCCCTCAATTAAGTGATAAATTACCTCAGGTGAAATTGATCTCGGCTAATATAGGGAATAAAATTGATGTTGATTTATTAAATAACGAAATAGCAAATAAACAATTTATCGAATCGTTAAGAGATGGTGTAGAGGGATACTTATATTATTTAATTAATATTGATAATTATAATGCGAAACGAAAAGAACAGTTACTTAACTTACCACAAAAAGGTCTTTCTGTTCCTATGTATTATATGAAACAAGATGCATATAAAAATATAGCTTATGGTCTTGATGGTAAGAAAACAATTGAGGATAATGGTGATGCTATTATCTCGTTAGCGATGATTGCTAAATATATAGGTAAAGATGAAGCAACTGTAGAAGAGCTAGCTTCTTGGGCAGGAAATAAGTACTATATCAGAAATCAAGGAACTCAACCTACGATTATTACAGCTTTTGCTGAAAAATATAATCTTAAAGTTGAACGAATCGAGACTGATAAATTAGTAGAAAACTTAGAAAATGCCTTAAGAGATAATAAACCTATACTTGTTAGACTAAAATCTGGAGTATTTGGTGACAGAGTAACATATAAAGTTATTCGTGGTTTTGAAGATGATAAATTCTATATAAATGATCCGAATGACGATGATGTTAAACTTACAAGTTACAATGGTTTTACAGAAAATGATATAAAAAATAACCTTGCTCAAGCTTGGGTGTTTAGTAAATAGAAAAAAAGATTAACCTAGAAAAATTTAGGTTAATCTTTTTTTAGAATTATTAAATTATCTATTGACTATAAATGTAAAATAAAATATAATAGTTAACGTGGTTAACTAATTAGTTAACTTTATTAACTAATTTATAAAAATAAAGGAGGTAGAAGATGGGTAAAAGTGAAATATCATATCATCAGGCAATTGATATGATGGAAGAATTTAGATTAATTATGAAGAGAATTCATAAAAAAAATAATGCTCCTATTAGAAAACCGGAATTTCAAGCGATGCTATTTTTATCTTGTAAAGAAAAGATTACAATGCAGGAGCTAGGTGAAGAACTACATGTGACAAAACCTCGAGTCACAGCACTTGTTGGTGAGTTACTTGAAAAAGATTTTGTAGTCCAAAGTATCGATGAAAAAGATAAAAGAAAAAAATATCTTAGTTTATCTGAAAAAGGAATCGAATGCATAGAATTACATAGAAAAGCCTATGAAGAGTGGTTTAAGTCTATATGGGATAAATTTGATGCTAGAGAAAAGGAAGCTTTTAATATATTATTAACAAAAACAAATCTAGTATTAAGAGAAGAAATACAAGATAAGGAGGAAAACAATGAAACTAATTAAATATTTAAAAGGTTTCTTGGTACCTATGATATTTTTAGTTGCGATACTAGGAGTTCGTGTTGTTGCAGAGCTAGCACTTCCAACATATACAAGCAATATAGTCGATAAAGGTATCCAACAAAGTGGTATCCAAGATGCCGTTCCTGAGAAAATTAGTGAAAAATCATTTAGAGAATTACAACTATTTATGACAGATGATGAAATCAAGAAAGTTACATCTAAATATACAAAAGATGGTGATGTGTATAAACTTGATAGCATTAATGATCAAGAGCGTAGCGAACTAAATGATATTTTTAAAAATGTTATGACTGTTGTATCTGGAGCAAAATCTGAGAACTTAGATCTAGATAAGGTTGCAGAAGGTGTCAAACTAGGACTAGTCAAGAAAGATAGTTTAATTGAACAAAAAAATAAATCAATTAGCGACTTAGGAAGTTCAGCTGATATGATAACAAAACAAGCTGGAATTCGTTATGTTAAAGAAGAGTATAGAAATAATGTTGGTATTGATACTAATGAAATTAGAAAGAATTATCTAAAAGAAGTAGGAATCATGATGATAATCGTAACATTCATTTCAGGTGTTGGAAGTGTTATTTCGAACTTTATAGCAAGTAGAATTTCTTCGAAAATAGCATATAACTTACGTGAAAAACTATATAATAAAGTATTATCATTTTCTAAACAAGATATTGATAAGTTTTCTACAGCTTCATTAATTACAAGAAGTACAAACGATATTCAACAAATACAAAATGCTTTAAATATGATGTTATTTATAGCAATTTATGCACCGATGATGGCAGTATACGGAGTTTACAAAGTTACTCAAACCGATACTGGAATGACATGGATAATTGCATTAGGTGTAGGTATCTTAGGTTTAACATTAGGAATAATTTCATTCTTAGTAATGCCAAAATTTAAAATTATGCAAAAGTTAATAGATAGAGTAAACTTGGTAACTCGTGAAGCTTTAACTGGTATTTCTGTAATTCGTGTTTTCGGTCGTGAAAAATATGAAGAGGAGAGATTTGATAAAGAAAATACAGTTCTAAAAAATGAACAACTTTTCATCAATAGAACTTTATCAGCACTTATGCCGATGATTATGTTAATTATGAATGGTATTGCACTATTAATAATCTGGGTTGGTGGAAAAAATATAGATGCTGGTAGTATTCAAGTTGGTGATATGATGGCGTTTATTACATATACAATGCAGATAGTTATGTCATTCTTATTCTTCACATTCTTAATGATGCAACTACCGCGTGCTGAAGTTGCAGCTGGTCGTATTAATGAAGTACTGGAAACAGAGGTTACTGTAGTAGATAGTGAGAATATTGATGATAGTAAACTTCAAGATGTAAAAGGTACTCTTAAATTTGATAATGTTAGCTTTACATTTGATGGAGCCGATAGTCCAGTGCTTAGTAATATTAGTTTTGAAGCTGAAGCAGGAAAAACTACTGCAATTATAGGAAGTACTGGTAGTGGTAAATCTACATTACTTCATTTAATTCCAAGATACTTTGATGCTAGTGAAGGCGAAATCTCAATTGATGGAGTTAATATTCGAGATATAAGCTTAAATAAATTAAGAGACATTTTAGGATTTGTTCCTCAAAAAGGAGTTTTATTCAGTGGTAATATTGAATCAAATATTAAATTTGCAGATGAAAATATTACTGATGAACAGATGAAAAAAGCCGCTGAAATTGCTCAAGCAATAGAGTTTATTAATGAAAAAGAAGATAAATTTAATAGTGAGATTTCACAAGGGGGATCTAACGTTTCAGGTGGACAAAAACAACGTCTTTCAATCGCTCGTGCCTTGGCGAAAAATCCTAAAATACTTCTTTTCGATGATAGTTTTTCAGCATTAGACTATAAAACAGATGTTAAATTAAGAAAAACTTTAAGAAAAGAAATGGCGGGAGTAACTACTATTATAGTAGCTCAGCGTATTGCAACAATTCTAAATGCGGATAAGATTATCGTAATGAATGAAGGTAAAATAGTAGGAGTTGGAAAACACCAAGAACTTCTAGAAACTTGTCCAACATATTTAGAAATTGCAGAAAGTCAACTTAGTGAAGAAGAATTACAAAAAGGAGGTAAACATCATGGCTAGAGATCAAAGAATAGAAAAAGCTAATAATTTTTCTGGAACGCTAAAAAGAATTATCAAATTGATGTTTACACAGTATAAAGTCTCAAGTATTTTGATAGTATTCTTTGCGTTAGCAAGTACAGTATTCGGTATTGTGGGGCCTAAGATTATGGGACAAGCAACAACTGAACTTTTTGAAGGACTAGTTGCTAAAATTAGTAATGAAGGTAGTATAAATTTCGAAAAAATAGCGGGAATTTTACTTACTGTATTAGGTTTATATATATTATCATCTCTGTTTATGTTTATTCAAGGATGGTTAATGAGTAATATTTCCCAAAAAATGACATATGATATTCGTAAAGAAATAAGTAAAAAAATAAATACTTTACCTGTTGGATATTTTGAACAACGTACAGTAGGTGAAACCTTATCACGTGTAACAAACGATGTTGATACTTTGGGACAATCACTAAACCAAAGTTTTACTCAGATAATTTCCAATACTGCAATGGTATTAGGTGTATTAGTAATGATGTTTACAATAAGCCCTCTAATGACATTGATTGCGGTAGCTTTAATTCCTATTTCAGGAATACTTTTAGGTGCTATAACAAAATGGAGTCAAAAATATTTCAAGAGTCAACAAGATATGCTTTCTGATGTAAATGGACAGGTCGAAGAGAGTTTCTCAGGTCAAAATATTATTGCAGCATTTAACTACAAAGAAAAAAGTGTTAAAGAATTCAATGATAAAAATAAACAATTATATACATCATCATGGAAAGCGAACTTCTTCTCAGGGCTAATGTTCCCAGTGATTAACTTTGTTGGTAACCTTGGCTATGTTGGTATTGTATTCTCAGGTGGATTATTAGTATCTAAAGGAACTATTGGAGTAGGGGATATTCAAGCCTTTATCCAATATATAAGAAACTTTACTCAACCAATCGGTCAAATAGCTCAGTCTATGTCAGAAATTCAAAAAATGGCAGCTGCTGGTGAAAGGGTATTTGAGTTCTTAGATGCTAAAGATGAAGAAAATGCAGAAGTTCTTGAAACAGTTACTAATAAAGAAGGTAATGTGGTATTCGATAAAGTAAAATTTGGATATGTAGAAGATCAAATAATTATTAAAAACTTTACAAGTAATGTTAAAAAAGGAGAAATGGTCGCTATCGTTGGTCCTACAGGTGCTGGTAAAACAACAATGATTAAACTTCTTATGAGATTCTATGATATTAATGGAGGAAGTATCTATATTGATGGAAAAGATATTTCTAAACTTGATAGATCTGAACTGCGTTCTTACTTCACAATGGTACTACAAGATACATGGCTATTTAAAGGAACAATAATGGAGAATCTTCGTTATGGTCGTTTAGATGCTACAGATGAAGAGGTAATAGAAGCGGCTAAAGCAGCTCATATTCACCACTTTATTAAAACATTACCAGGTGGTTATGACATGGAATTAAATGAAGATGCTTCAAATATTTCACAAGGTCAAAAGCAACTTCTAACTATAGCTCGTGCAATACTTGCTGATAAACCAATATTAATTCTTGATGAGGCAACTTCAAGTGTAGATACACGTACAGAAGTACTAATTCAAAAAGCAATGAATAAACTTATGGAAGGGCGTACTACATTCGTTATCGCTCACCGATTATCAACAATTAGAAATGCGGATAAAATATTAGTATTAAAAGATGGAGATATTATTGAACAAGGTAACCATCATGAACTATTGAAACAAAAAGGTTTCTATTCAGAATTATATCAAAGTCAATTTGCAGAATAAAACTAAAGGCATTTAGAGATTTATCTCTAGATGTCTTTAGTTTTATTTCTTTGACAATACAGAGTGTATAAAGTATAATTATCTCATATTCGAGATAATTATAAGATAAATAAGTGTATATTAAAAGCAGGAGAATCCTTATGAATAATGAGTTTAAAGCTGTTATTGGAATTATGAGAGCAAGTAATTTATTAGTGGGTGATTTAAAGAAAACTTTAAAGAATTATCCAATAAATGCGACTGAATTTTCTGTTATGGAATTTTTATATAGTAAAGGTGAGAAGAGCATTCAGGAAATACGTGATAGAATATTACTTGCTAGTGGAAGTGCAACATACGTTGTTGATAACCTTGAAAAAAAAGGATATGTTATTAGAAAGATTTGTCAAAAGGATAAAAGAGTAACTTACATTAAGTTAACTAAAATAGGTAAAGACTTAATGGATGATATTTTCCCTATTCATAAAATTAATACTAAAAAAATTTTCGATGATTTAACTAAAGAAGAATTAGATACATTGAAAGAAATATTAAAGAAAATAAACTAGAGGAGGCTTATGCCTTTTTTAACAAATAAATATCTTGAAATTGAGATAATATAGGAGGACATAAAATGATAGAGTTAGGAATTAGTACATTTGGTGAAACAACTGAAATAGAAGGAACAGGTATAATACCAACGCATGATGAGCGTATTAGAAATATGATTGAAGAGATGAAACTTGCAGATGAAGTTGGATTAGATCTTTACGCAATAGGGGAACATCATAGAGAAGATTTTGCTGTATCAGCACCTGAGATATTGTTAGCAGCAGGAGCAGCTGTTACGAAGAATATAAGATTAAGTTCTGCGGTGACAGTGTTATCATCTTCGGATCCAGTTAGAGTTTATCAACAATATGCAACAATAGATGCTATTTCTAATGGTAGAGCAGAGGTTATGGTGGGACGAGGTTCTTTTACAGAATCATTCCCATTATTCGGTTATGATTTAGCAGACTATGAGGAATTGTTCGATGAAAAATTAGCGATGTTGGAGAAAATAAAAGCTAATGAAAAGTTAACATGGGAAGGAAAGCATACACAAAAGGTAGAAAATAAGGGGGTGTATCCGCGAAGTGTTCAAAAAGATTTTCCAATCTGGGTAGCAACAGGTGGAAATACTGAATCAACTATTAAAATAGCACAAAAAGGATTACCAATAGCATATGCAATAATTGGTGGACAATATAAAGCTTTCAAAGGCTTAACAGATTATTATAGAGCTATTGGGAAGCATTCTGGGTTTGATGAAAGTTGTTTAAAAGTTGCTTCACACTCATGGGGATTTGTAGCTGAAACTGATGAAGAAGCTATTAAAAAGTATTTTCATCCGACAAAACAAGTAGTTGATGCAATCTCGAAAGATAGACCATTTTGGAGACCACTTACTTTTGAACAATATTTAAATAGTGTAGGTCCAGACGGCTCTATGTTAGTAGGAAGTCCTGAGACTGTAGCGAATAAACTTATTGATATGATAGAAACACTAGGGTTAAATCGATTCATGTTGCATTTACCACTAGGTTCTATGCCACATGAAGATATTATGAAAGCTATTAAACTATTTGGTGAAGAAGTAGCCCCTAGAGTTCGAGAATATTTTAAGGATAAAAAATAAAATTTAAATTTATACATCAAATAAATCTATTTTTTCTAAAATAATCAATCTCTATGTTATAATGAGTAGATAAAAAATATATGGAGTGTATAGATGATTATAGATAAGTATAAATATTTATTATTTGATTTAGATGATACCTTATTGGATTTTGGTAAGGCACAGGTATTAGCTTTTAAAAAATTATTAGAAGATGAGAATATTGAGTATAATGATGAGCTGTTTGAAAAATATGAAACTATAAATAAATCTTTATGGAGAAGTTTTGAACGTGGAGAAATTTCAAATAAAGAAGTTACGAGTGAAAGGTTTATAAGATTTTTTTCATTGTTTGATAGAAAAATCGATGGTAGTAAAGTAGATAATAGATATAGAGGTTATCTTGCTGAGGGAAATCAACTTTTCGAGGGAATAATTGAAATGTTAGAGAAATTAATAATAACTCATAAACTATACATAGCATCTAATGGTATAGCAATCACTCAACATACAAGACTAAAAAATAATAATCTTAATAAGTATTTTGAGAAAATTTTTATTTCTGAAGAAATCGGTAGCAAGAAACCAGATATAGAATTCTTTGATATTATCTTTAAAGAAATCGGTGTTGAAAATAAGGATGAAGTTTTAATGATAGGCGATACTCTAACATCCGATATACTAGGAGCTAATAATGCAGGAATAGATAGTTGCTTAGTAGATATTCATAAAATTTCTAATCCAGAGATTGTTCCTACGTATAAAATTGAAAAGACGATAGATTTATTGGAATTATAAAAAATGTCTAAGTTGATATGTTATCAACTTAGACATTTTCTTTTATAAACTATGATCATTGTATTTAATGTTTTCTAATGCGATGAAGCAATGCTCTATATCGTATTCTTCTTTAAGTACTAATTTAACATCTTCTACAATTTTATAATCATGGCTTGTTTCATATTCATCTAGTAAAATATGCATTGCAGCATTGATTTCATTTGTATCAGTGTGCCAAATATGAAACTCGTGAATATCAGCAATTCCTTCCACTTCTTTAATTTTATTGTAAATTTCTTCTGTATCTAGAGTAGTAGCTTCCATTAAAATAACAAATGATGATTTAGTAATTTTATAACCACCTTTGAAAAGAATTATACTGATAATAATACTCATAATAACATCGACGATTTGATAATTTGTAAAGTAAATAATGGTTGATGAAATTATGATTCCGATTGAACTGATTAAATCACCAAGGAAATGCCATAAAGCACTTTGGATATTTAAATTATCTTCTTCTTTTAGACTTTTTGTTAAAATTACAGTAACTACAATATTAAAAATCAATCCGATAGTTGAAATTATAAGCATTGATTTGAAATCAATATCTTTAGGATTGAAGAATCTCATGAATCCTTCAAATATTAAATAAATCGAAATACCAACTAGCATAAGACCATTGATAAAGGCTGCTAGCACTTCTAATCTGACAAAACCAAAAGTATATTTTTTATTTGGTTTTTTTGAACTGAATAGTAATGCAATAAGACTGAACCCTAATGCAATAACATCAGAGAACATATGGAAAGAATCTCCTAAAAGTGCTAATGAGTTAGAAAGAAGTCCTCCGATGTATTCTAATAATGCAAAGCTTGTTGTTAAAAATAATGTTATATAAAGTATTTTTTTTGAATATGCTTGAATTTTATAATGTTTTTTATGATGAAAATTTGTTTGTATCATTTTATTCTCCTTTTTTTAGATTATTGATATTATAAATCATGTTGGTTAATATTACAAAAATACTGCACTGATAACAATTATTAGTACTTATATCATTAGGGTCTATTGCTTTTTTCATATTAGTTTGATAAAATTAAGAAGAATTTAGAAGAAAAAAAGGTGGAAAAAATTATGCGTATTTTATGTATTGGGGATAGTAATACTTGGGGATATGTCCCAGGAGAAGATGGAGTAAGAACTGAAAAAAGATGGACTAATTTACTAGCGGAGCTTCGTCCTAATGATACAATAATAGAGGAAGGACTTTGTGGTAGAACTGTAATTGCAAAAGACACAATCGTACCCGTTAGATGTGGTATTGATACATTACCAATTCTAATGTTAAGTCACGTGCCCGTTGATTTAGTAATCATAATGTTAGGTACAAATGATCTAAAAAAACAATTCAATCCAAGTGCCAAACTTATTGCTAAAGGAATAGAAGAATACATTAAATATATTAGAAATCCACATTTAATAGCGGGATATAAAATCCCAAAAATTCTTGTTGTATCACCAGTTCCGTTACGTGATGAAATAGTGGATAGACATAGTTTATTTGGTGAATTTGATGAAAATAGTTTAAAACAATCAAAATTCTTAGCGCAAACATTTAAAGAAGTTAGTGATAAGTATGAAGTTGACTTTTTAAATGCTGGACGTGTTGCAGAAACTTCATTAGTGGATTGCATTCACCTAGATGATAAAAATCATGAAAAATTAGCGAAATATATCGCTAGTAAAGTTTCAGAAGTCTTGGATTACGAAGAAGCAAGATAAAAAAAGTAGTAAACTCTCTAACTTAGAGAGTTTACTACTTTTCAGGCTGTTGACAAATGCA